>JBGQEU010000089.1:0-6314 GCA_041496525.1 Dehalococcoidia bacterium | reverse complement strand
GGGATCGATCTCCTCTTCGTCCAGTGCCTGGTTATACGCCTCGGGAATCAGGATATCGACCGCTTCCCGCACCAGCCGGTCCCGGCCCACGTGCCGCTCCAGCGTGGCGCGCGGCGTCTTGCCCTTGCGGAAACCCGGGATGTCGACGCGCTGGGCGAGCTTGCGGTACGCCTTGTCAAGGGAGCGCTCCATCTGCTCGGGATCGACCTCGATTTCAAGGAGGACCTGGCTTTCGGGGAGGCGCTGCGTGGAGACCTTCACAGCTCGAATTATAGCAGGCGCTAATCGCTAGAGACGAGGAGACTGGCAGCGGTGAGGCGTGGGGAAGATGGAACAGGTGATTCGTTCCTCCCGGCTCGAGGCTAACACCTAACACCTGACTCCTGACACCTATTACCGCCGCCGCGGTGACAGCACGTCCGTCAGGGCATCCCCGAGCAGGTTGAACGAAAGCATTAGCGCCGCCACGACAACCGCCGGCACGACGATCAATATCGGGTGCGCCCGCAGCGTGGTCAGCCCGGCGCCCTGGAAGATCATAGCCCCGAAGCTCGGGTGTGGGTCCTGCACGCCGATGCCCAGGAAAGTGAGGCCGACCTCCGCCCCCGCCACGGCGCCCAACGAGAGCGTGAGCGCCACCGTAAGCAGATTCGACAGGTTTGGCAGCAGGTGGCGGAAGAGGATGCGGGCCGTCGAGGCGCCGGCGGACTGCGCCGCCAGCACGTAGTCTGTCTGCCGCAGCGATAGCACCTGCGAGCGCACCAGCCGGGCGATGCCCACCCAGCCGAAGACGGACAGCGCCCCGAATACCAGGAAGTAGCTCGGCATCCCGGAACTGACCAGCCCGCCGATCCCGGTGAAGTCCTCGATGTTGCTAAAGAGGTCGTTCACCTTGTCCTTCAGCGTCGCGTTGATGATCAGCAAGAGCAATATGGTCGGCACCGAATACAGAGCGTCGGCCAGACGCATGATGAAGGCGTCCAGGCGCCCCCCCCTGTAGCCGGACAGCAGCCCCATGGCGACACCGAGCGCCAGGCCGCCGGCTAACACGGCGGTGGCCGAGATGATCAGCGTCGTTTGCGCGGACCAGATGGCGCGGGAGAGAGTGTCCCGCCCCAGGAGGTCGGTGCCCAGCGGGTGGTCCAGAGACGGGGCGGCGAACCGGTGCTCGAAGTCCGGTTCGCTGAACCCGTACGGCGCCACCAGCGGTGCCAGGATGCCCGCCGTGTAGATGGTGAGGATGATCGACAGCGCCACCACCGCCACCGGCCGCCGCAACAGCCTGCGCAATACCCGGAAGGAGGGCGCCGGCCGCACACCCGCCGCCTCCAGCGCGGCCGGGTCCACGTAGCTCACGTCCGCACCGCGCTGGCCAGCCGGATGCGCGGGTCAATGAAGCCGTAGGCGATGTCCACCAGCAGGTTGGCGGCGATGAACGCCGCCGAGCCCACCAGCACGATCGCCATGATGCTGTCGTAGTCTCTGCTGCCTATGGAGTCAAACGCGTACAAGCCTATGCCCGGTATACCCAGCAGGGTCTCCACAAAAATGGAGCCCGCCAGTAGCCCGGCCAGCTCGAACCCCAGGATCGTGGCGATGGGCAGGAGGGCGTTCCGCGCCACGTGCCGGGCCACGATCGCCCCCTCCCGCAGCCCCTTGGCCCGCGCCGTCCGCACGAAATCCTGGTCCAGCACCTCAATCACCTGGCCACGCATATAGCGCGCCACGCCGGCCACGCCCGGCAGCGTCAGGATCAGCACCGGCAGGATAATCTCCTCCGAGAAGAGGCCCAGCTTCACGCCGAAGAAGTCGTGCTCCGACCAGCCACCCGTCGGCAGCCACCCCAGTTTGACGGCGAACAGCCACTGCAGCAGCGGCACCGAGACGACGACCGGCACCGAGGCGAACAGCAAGAAGGTCCCGATGGCCACCGGGTCCAGCCAGGACCCGCGTTTCAGCGCCGCCCACGTCCCCACCGGTATGCCGATGGCAAACGTCAACAAGAGCACGATGAAGTTGTACTGAACCGTGACCCACAGCCGGGGAAAGATGACGTCCTGCACAGCCGTGCCCCGGTACCGCACGCTCTGCCCGAAGTCGCCCTGTAGTGCTTTCCAGACGTAGCGGCCGTACTGTTCGTAGATCGGGTCGTTCAGCCCCCGCTCTTCCTTGATACGCTCGATGGTCTCCGGCCGGGCCCGGCCGCCCGCCTGCACGTCCACGTAATCGGAGGGGGCGTAGCGCCCCAACGCGAACGTGGCCATGGATATGGCCACCAGGATCACGGGGGCCAGCATAAGCCGCCTCAGGATGTACCCGGCGAGGCCCTGCACGCTCCTGTCCCCGTACTAGCGGCTGATTGTCACGTAACGCAGATTGGGGATGACGAACGGCGGCACGTCGAAGCCGTGCACGTAGGGCTTGGTCAGGAAGCTGGACTTACCGTGGAACAGAGGCACCCAGGGCGCGTCGTCCACGATCAGCTGCTCCGCCTGCTGATACATCTGCAGCCGCTTCTGCTGGTCCTTCTCTGTCCGCGCCTGGTCCAGCAGCGTGTCCACCTGCAGGTTGGAGTACTTCGTCTCGTTGTTGGCGCTGCCGGAGCGGAACTTGATCTCCAGAAAGTTCTGCGGGTCCGGATAGTCCGCCACCCAGCCCAGCGAGAACATCTGGAAGCTCCCGGAATCGATGTCCCGCAAGAACAGTCCGAAGTCCTCCTGCTCGATGGAGATGTCGACGCCCAGGTTCTGCTTCCACATCGCGGAGACCGCCGCCAGAATGTTGGACGGCGCCGCCCCCTGCCCGGACGTGAGCAGCTTGACACCGTCCAGCAGCTGGGTCCCGCCGGCCTCGTCCAGCAACTTCGCGGCCGCCGACGCGTCGAACTTCGCCCCCTGCAGGTTCTCGTTGTACCCCGGCATCCCCTGCGGCAGGATGCCGGTCGCCGGCAGCACCAGCTTGCTCAGGAACTCGTTGGCCAGGAAGTCGCGGTCCACCGCCATGTTCAGCGCCTGCCGCACCCTGGGGTCGTTGAACGGCTTGTCCTGGGTGTTGAACCCGATGTACGTCACGTCCAGCGACGGCGCCTCCTTGTACTCCTTGTTCAGCGGCTCGCTCGGGTCCCGCACCCGCTCGATGTCGTTGATGCCGACGCCCGTGATGTCGATCTCGCCGTTTTCGTACATGACCAGCGGCGAACCTCCGGAGAGCACGTATGTGACCTTCGACAGTACCGGCTTCGGATCCAGGTAGTAGTTCTGGTTCGGCTCGAGCGTTATCCGCTGTCCCAGCTGCCACTCCTTGAGGCGGAACGGACCGGTGGCGTTGGGCTTCCGTGTCCAGTCCGCGCCCTCAAAACAGGTGGCGTCGCCCACCTGCCGTTGGTCCACTGCGTAGGCCGTCGGGTACGTCAGCTTCTCCAGAAACACGGGGTTCGGCTCCGTGATCGTGAGCTGCAACGTGTTGTCGTCCACGGCTACGATACCGCTCACGCTCTTCGCCTTACCGGCGATGAAGTCCTTCGCCCCCGCCAGGTCGTCCAGGTACACCTCGCCCACGGTCGATTGAGTCTTCGGGTTGAGCGACCGCTCCATGGAGAACTTGAAGTCAGCCGCCGTCACCCGCCGGGAGCTGTCATGGAAAAGGACGTTGCTGCGCAGGTGGAAGGTGTACACCTTGCCATCGTCGCTCGTCTCGTAGCTCTGGGCGATGTCCGGGATGATCTTCAAGTCCTTGTCGAATGAGACCAGCCCGGAGAACACCTCGACGATGTACTCGGCCGAGCCGGCGTCCGAGGCGCAGGCTGGGTCCAGCGTAATCGGGTCCGGCCCGAACAGCCGCAGCTCGCCCGCCACCCGCTCCGGCAGCGGCGATCCCGAGGGGTTGCCGCCCCCCGATGACCCACCGCCACCGCCGCCGCCTGTGGACGTCACGATGACCAGCCCGCCGATGACGACGATCAGGGCCACAGCGATGCCGGTGAGGACGAGGACGAGCCTGCGGGTCTGCATGAGATGCCTATCTAGGAACGTTCGCGGCGCGTGTTCTGGTTGGCTGCATGATATCAGGCGGCCCATCTGTAGCGGAAGCCTTCAGGCTTCCAGCAGCGCGCCTCCGCCGAGCGCTGGCCCAGGCGCGTATGCGGCGACGCTGGCCGTGCAGCCATTGGGCCGCAGGACTGCCTTCAGCGCGCCCCGAGCGCTCGGGCAGAGCGGAAGGGGCCTGTCCCAGTCGCAGGGGTCAGACGTCAGCCTCCGTGATCCGCCGCGAGCACCGCAGCGGCCACTCATCCATGAAGTCCACCGCAAGGGGGCCGCGGATCCCGTCGATTACGACGCTCGTGCGGCCGGCTCGCCGCTCATAGAAGAGGTCCACGGCGCCGTCTCCCACGCGCAGACCCCGGACGCGCACCTGCCTCAACCAGTCCGGCAGGACCGGCCTGACGATCTTGAGGCGGCCGTTTGGGGCATCCGGGCAGAGCCCCAGCATCGCTTGTGCCATAAGGGGAAAAGCGCCCGCCGCCCACGCCTGTGGCCGACAGGCGACCGGATACGGCACCGGAGAGTGGTGTGCGGAGCGCGCCATGCCCCCAAACAGCTCTGGCAGGCGGTAGTACGGGAAGGCTTTAGCGGCGTCAAAGAGCGCCGTGACGAGCCGGTTCAGTTCCTTCTCACAGCCGTAGCGTTTGAATCCCATAGCGATGATCGAGTTGTCGTGTGGCCAGACGGTGCCCAGGTGATACCCCTGCGGGTTGAAGCATGGCGATGCCGCGCTCAGCGTGCGGATTCCCCAGCCGGAGAACATGTCCGGCTCCATCAGCCGGCGCACCACGGCCATTGCCTTCTCGCTGGTCGCGACGCCGCCCCAGAGAGCCTGGCCGCCATTGGAGGCGATTGAAGCCGCCTGCCGTCCCTGCCCGTCCAGCGCCAGAGCGTAGAAACCAGCCTCTGTCCACATTACCCGGTTGAAGCGTTCCTGAAGCGCTTCCGCCTGCCGGAGCAAGTCGCGAGCCGTTTCGGCGTCGCCCAGCGCGGCGAACACGGGCGCCAGTCTGTCGAGTGCGGTGTAGACGTACGCCTGTACTTCGACCAGCGTGATCGGCGGGACCACCGGCGAGCCATCCACGTGCATCAGCGCGTCCCACGAATCCTTCCAACCCTGGTTCACGAGTCCCTTGCTCGACCGTTTCTCATAGTCGATGAAGCCGTCCCCGTTGGTGTCTCCGTATTCCTTTAGCCAATGCAGGCCCGCCCGCAGATTGTGCTCCATCTGGGAAAGGAGCTCCAGGTCGTTCGTCCACTGGAAGTACTCCCCCGCCAGCAGCAAGAACAGCGGCGTCGAGTCGATGCTGCCGAAGTACGGGGAGAACGGCAGGGCGCCGGACTGCGTCATCTCGCCAACTCTCACCTCGTGGAGTATCTTTCCGGGCTCCTCGTCCCGCCAGGCGTCGAACTTCTTGCCCTGATAGCGGCCCAGCGCGACCAGACACTCCCGCGCGATGGAGGGCTTGAGCGACAGCGTCTGCAGGCCCACGATCGCAGTGTCGCGGCCGAAGAGCGTGTCATACCAGGGAGTGCCGGCCGCCGGGTAGCCCCCGGCCGAGCCGTGGTTCCACAGCATCCGCACGTCACACAGGGAGCGCTTGAGCACCGTGTCGAAGAAGCTGTTATCAGTCTCGATGTGGGTGGACTCCCGCATCCACGTGTCGTACTCCTGTGAGACGATAGCGAAGCGCGATACTCCGCGCCGCGCCTCGGCACGCCCGTCCACGGCGATCACCAACCGTAACACGCTGTGACCACGGGGCGCCAAGGTCTCCCGGAACGTCACCTGCGCGGTCGCTCCGTTCGTCTCCACAGACTCAGGCTTCGGCGCAAACTTGATCACCGTCTCCCGGGCCCGGCCGTCGGTCCCCTCGTACGCAATACGCAGGGCAGAGCCGTCCCATAGAGTCGGCTGGAGGGCCTCGCCACGCCGTTCCGGCACAAACCCGCGCACGACAAAGATGTCGGCAAAGTCGGCGGCAAATCGGAACCGCAGCTCCAAATGCACCGGAAAGTTGTTGAAGTTGTCGACCCGCAACGTCTCCTCCAGCGCGTCCTGCACCACCCTTGTGCGGTGAACCTGCACCGTAGCGCGCGGGATCTTTCGCCCATCCAGGTCCGTCATCGTGTAGTTCGTCAGCACGTGCTCGGAGCTGTATCCCGGCTCAGCCGTGGAAAGCAGCACCATCGACTTGTTCTCGGCCATCGAGAACTCAAACGTCGAGAGGTACCGCGTGTCCGCGAAATAGAGGCCATAGCCGTTGATGTTGT
>JBGQEU010000088.1:0-6324 GCA_041496525.1 Dehalococcoidia bacterium | reverse complement strand
GCGCGTGCTCCACGTTGAGCTGGTGCATCCAGAAGCCCGGCCGCCGGATGTCCGTCACGCCCCGGCCGTAGGCCAGGTACACGTCCCAGGCCAGCGCCCGCGGCCTCGGCTCGCCGGGCGGCGTGAGGTCCGGCAGCGAGACCGCTGCGCCCAGCGCCCCGGCCAGGTGCCGGCCGGCGTCCCAGTAGTGCCGCGCCCGTTCGCCGGCGAACCGGCGGGCGGCGGCCCGGGCCGCGCGCGCGTCATCGGCGGGCAGCATCGGCACCCAGGCGTAGAAGCAGGCCAGCTCTTTATTGGAAAGCGCTGCGAGAAGGCCGGCTCCCGCCCGGGAAGC
Organism: Dehalococcoidia bacterium; assembly: GCA_041496525.1. Taxonomy (GTDB): domain Bacteria; phylum Chloroflexota; class Dehalococcoidia; order SM23-28-2; family RBG-16-64-32; genus JBGQEU01. The sequence continues at coordinate 5,990 of JBGQEU010000088.1, read as the reverse complement.
GCCCTGGAGGCACATCTCTCAGGTCGGTGAGACGGCGAGCAGCACGCGGACGCGGTCCGTGTCCCTCAGAAAGTCGGTGAGCAGCGGCTCGAGGTCTGGTCCCAGTGCGGGCAGCAGCGGGTGCGGCAAGCGGGTGCCCCTACACGGGTTCGACGAAGGGCGGGAAGAGCGACTCCAGCTCCCGGCGCACGGGGTCCGTCTCCGGCAGGTAGCGCGAGAAGTCGCCGCTGGGCAGCTTGCGGTCGCGGTCGCCGCCCAGCTTCGTGCGCTTGATCTTTTCCTGGAGAAGGATGAGGCCGTGGAGGAGGGACTCCGGGCGCGGCGGGCAACCGGGCACGTAGACATCGACGGGAAGGATGAGATTGACGCCGGGTAGAGTGCTGTAGCCGTAGGCGAAGGGGCCGCCGATGGTGGCGCAGCTGCCCATGGAGATAACCCAGCGGGGCTCCGCCATCTGCAGGTAGATGCGGCGGATCGGCGGCGACATCTTCCAGGTGACGGTGCCGGCCACGATCATGAGGTCCGCCTGACGGGGAGAGGGACGGAAGATCTCCGCACCGAAGCGGGCGATATCGTAGCGCGGCATGGCCGTGGCGATCATCTCGATGGCACAGCAGGCCAGGCCGAATGCCACCGGCCAAAGGGAGGAACGCCGGGCCCAGTTGACGATCCCCTCGACAGACCCGAGCAGGATGTTCTGCCGCACCGACTCTTCAATGGAGTCCGAGGCATCGGTGACCCTGATCAGATCTGTCCTGAGCTGAGTCGAAGGGGTGTCGTCCATGGCTGCCCGCTCGCGAATTATATCACAAACGGGTGTGGAAATGGGCGGCGACGCTGCCGAGCGTGGTTGTGGCGCTCACGGCAGGGCGGCGTGGGCTTTGAAGATGGCGATGGCAAAGACGATGATCATCATGCCGGTCCAGACCCACAGGAGCATGGTGTTGAGCTCGGAGCTCTCGGAGTCCGGGTAGGCGCCCGAGCCCTCGGGCAGTGCCCGGCTGGCCCCCGACTCCTGGGGCAGCGCCCGGCTGGCCCCCCGCGACCGGCGCGCGCTCATTGGGATGCGGCCGCCCGCTCCGGCCACGTCGGTGATAACGACCGCAGGCGGGAGACGATGCCCGGCAGTATGTCCAGCAGGTGGTCTATCTGCTCCATCGTGTTGTCGCGGCCGACGGTGAGGCGCATGCTGCCGCGCGCCAGGTCGGTGGGCACGCCCATCGCCGTCAGGACGTGCGAGGGTTCCAGCGAGCCCGTAGTGCAGGCAGAGCCGCTGGAGGCGGCGACGCCGGCCAGGTCGAGGGCGATCAGGACCGCTTCCCCCTCGATGAATTCGAAGCAGCAGGAGAAGTTGTTCGAGGCCCGCCCTTCGAGACGCCCCGCGACCCTTCTTCCAGAAGCATCGCGGGGCTCCTCAGGGTGAGCGGAGCGAGGGGCCGGGCCGGTGAGGTGCACGTGCGGCACACGCTCTGGGATGCCGTGGAGCAGGCGGTCGCGCAGGCGCCGGTAGAGGTCGTTGCGGGCGTCGAACTCGTCGTATGCCAGCCGCAGGGCGGCCGCCATGCCGACGGCGCCCGCGACGTTCTCCGTGCCGGCGCGCCGGTTCTTCTCCTGCGAGCCCCCGAGCTGTTGCGCCTGAAACGGCGTGCGACCGCGGATGTACAGCGCGCCGGCGCCCTTGGGGCCGTAAAACTTGTGGGCGGCGATGCTGAGCAGATCGACGCCGAGCTTGTCGACATCCAGGTCCAGCAGGCCGGCGGCCTGCACGGCATCGGTGTGGAAGACGGCGTGCGGGTTCTTCCCTTTGACGGCGCGGGCCGCCTCGGCGATCGGTTCCACCGTCCCCACCTCGTTGTTGACGTACATGATGCTGACGAGGACGGTGTCATCCCCGACGGCGTCTTCCAGCTCACGGAGGTCAACGAAGCCCTCGTGGTCGACGCCGAGGTAGGTGACCCGGAAGCCCTCCTGTTCCAGGCGCTCGGCGGTGTGGAGGACGGCGTGGTGCTCGACGGCCGTGGTGACGACGTGATTGCCGCGGCGGCGGCCGGCGTAGGCGGCGCCGCGCAGGGCCAGGTTGTCGCTCTCGCTGCCGCCGGAGGTGAAGACCACCTCCTGGGGCCGGCAGCCCAGTATCTCCGTCACCGAGCGCCGGGCCGCGTCCAGGCCGCGGCGGGCCTCCTGCGCCTCGGCGTAGAGGCTGGAGGGGTTGCCCCAGTGGTCCCGCAGGTAGGGCAGCATCGCGTCCAGAGCCCGCGGGTCGAGCGCCGTCGTCGCGGCGTGGTCAAGATAGATGCGCTGGTGCGGCGTCATTTCTCTTCCGTCAATTCCCTTCCATTGTAAGCGGGGTCCGGCAGGTCCGGCGAGATGTAAGGCAAACAGCCGGGAAATGTGGGGCGGAACCACGTTGAACAGCCGCTTTCCGGTGTGCTACAATGCAGACGTACTACAGATTTAGACAGTCCAATGTTGTAAAAGTCGCCCCGCAAAGGTTTTGCCAAACAAAATCATGGTCACATCCAAGGAACAGAAGGTCATCTCCCGCACCTCCACTATCGAGTCGGACTACAAGTGGGGGTTCGTCACCGACATTGAAGAGGACATTGCGCCCAAGGGGTTGAACGAGGATATCGTCCGCCTCATCTCGGCCAAGAAGGGCGAGCCGGAGTGGATGACCCAGTGGCGCCTGAAGGCGTACCGGTACTGGGTCTCACTGGACTACGAAGAGCCGCGCTGGGCCAAGGTGCAGTTCCCGAAGATCAACTACCAGGACGCGTATTACTATGCGGCGCCCCGGAAGAAGGAGGGCCCGCAGAGCCTCGAAGACGTTGACCCCGAGCTCTTGAAGGCGTTCGAGAAGCTGGGCATCCCCCTGGAGGAGCGCAAGATGCTGGCCGGCGTGGCCGTGGACGCAGTTATGGACAGCGCGTCTGTGGCGACGACGTTCCAGAAGCAGCTGGAGGAGCGCGGCGTCATCTTCTGCCCGATCAGCGAGGCGATCCAGAAGCACCCAGAGCTGGTCAAGAAGTACATGGGCTCCGTGGTGCCGTACACCGATAACTTCTTCGCCAGCCTGAACGCCGCTGTGTTCAGCGATGGCACGTTCGCCTACGTGCCGCCGGGGGTGCGCTGCCCAATGGAGCTGATGACCTACTTCCGCATCAATGCGGAGGGCACCGGGCAGTTCGAGCGGACGCTGATCATCGCCGATAAGGGCTCCTACGTAAGCTATCTGGAGGGCTGCACGGCGCCGATGCGCAAGACCAACCAGCTGCACGCGGCGGTCGTGGAGCTGATCGCCCTGGACGACGCCGAGATCAAGTACTCGACGCTGCAGAACTGGTACCCGGGCGATAAGGACGGCAACGGCGGGGTCTACAACTTCGTGACAAAGCGCGGAAAGGCCGCCGGTCGCAACTCCAAGATCTCCTGGACGCAGGTGGAGACAGGGTCCGCCATCACCTGGAAATACCCGAGCTGCATCCTTCAGGGCGATAACTCGGTCGGAGAGTTCTACTCGGTGGCGCTGGTGAACAACCACCAGCAGGCGGACACCGGCACCAAGATGATCCACATCGGAAAGAACACGAGGAGCACGATTGTGGCCAAGGGCATCTCCGCCGGCCGCGGGCAGAACACCTACCGCGGGCTGGTGAAGATCATGCCTACGGCACAGAACGCCAGAAACTTCACCCGCTGCGACTCCTTGCTCATCGGCAGCAAGTGCGGCGCTCACACCGTGCCATACATCGAGGTGCGAAACCCGACGGCGCACATGGAGCACGAGGCCACGACCTCGCGGGTGAGTGAGGACCAGCTCTTCTACCTGATGTCCCGAGGCATCCCGGAGGAAGACGCGCAATACATGATTATCAACGGCTTCTGCCGGGGCGTGTTCCAGGAGCTGCCGTTTGAGTTTGCCATGGAGGCTTCGCAGCTGCTGAAGGTCAGCCTGGAGGGAACCGTTGGGTAGGATGCCGGCAGACGGAAGCGTGACGAAGCAGCCCTCGCCCGCTCACCCGGAGCCTGTCGAAGGGCTGAAGGTCAGCCTGGAAGGCACTGTCGGCTAAGTGAGCAAGAAGAACGGGACGGCGCCGCTGCTCCAGGTGCGCAACCTGCACGTATCCGTTGACACCAACGAGATCCTGCGCGGCCTGGAGCTGGCGGTAGACCTGGGAGAGGTGCACGCCATCATGGGGCCCAACGGCAGCGGTAAGAGCACGCTGGCCAACGTCCTGGCCGGCAGGCCGGGCTACCACGTGACCGCAGGACAGGTGCGGTACCAGGGCAAGGACCTGCTGAAGATGCCGCCGGACGCACGGGCCCGCGCCGGCCTTTTCCTGGCCTTCCAGTACCCGGTGGAGCTGCCCGGCATCCGCAATCGCGAGTTCCTGCGCACAGCGCTCGATGCGCTGCGGGGGAGCAGGGGCCTGCCCAAGTTGGCGGTGCGGGAGTTCAACAAGTTGCTGGACGCCAGGGCCAAAGAGGTCGGCTTTGACCCCGACCTGATGAAGCGCAACGTCAACGAAGGCTTCTCCGGCGGCGAGAAGAAGCGCAACGAAATCCTCCAGATGTCGGTCCTGGATCCGACGCTGGCGCTCCTGGACGAGACCGACTCCGGGCTGGACATCGATGCTCTCCGGATCGTGGCCGAGGGGGTAAATGGGTTCCGCGGGCCGGACAAGGCGATCGTCCTGGTCACGCACTACCAGCGCATCCTGAACTACATTGCGCCGGACTTCGTCCACGTCCTCATCGACGGCCGCATCGCCCGCTCCGGCGGACGCGAACTCGCGCTGGAACTCGAGGCCAGGGGCTACGAGTGGATCCGCGATGCCGCCGGCGCCGCCGCCGAGTAAGCGGCCATGACCCAGGCTATCGCCACCTACGACAGGTACCTCGCGGACTTCGAGGCGCTGCAAGACTCGCGCCGGGGCGACCCCGGCTGGCTGCGCAGCCTCCGCGCCGCGGCGATGGAGCGCTTCCAGGAGCTCCGCTTCCCGACGTCCCGCAAGGGCAACGAGCCCTGGAAGTACACAAACGTGGCGCCCATCGCCGAGCGAGAGTTCGCGCCGGCGCCGTCGCCATCGCCGCAACCTACCGCAGAGGCGCTGGAGATGGTTGCGCCCTGGTGCACGGTCTGGCGCGAGCTTGTCTTCCTCAACGGCCGCTATTCACAGTGGCTTTCCGAAAGCCCGGCCACGCACGAACCGAAGCAGGGGCTGGGCAGCGCCGTGGTCATGAGCCTCGAGCAGGCGTTCGCCTCGCACGAGAGCCTCGTCCGCGAGCACCTGGGGCGGTACGCGCCCTATGACTATGACGGCTTCACAGCGCTGAACACGGCGTTCCTCCATGACGGCGCCTTCGTCTACGTCCCGGAAGGACAAGAGGTGGCGACCCACATCCATCTGCTCTTCGTAAGCGCCGGCAACGGGCAGCGCTACGTCACGTTCCCGCGTACATTGATCGTCGCCGCTCCCCACAGCAAGGTCACCGTCATCGAGAGCTACGTCTCGCTGGACGGGGAGTACTTCACAGACCCGGTGACAGAGATCGTGCTGGCGGACGGCGCGCAGGTCAGCCACTACCGCAACGTGCTGGACGGGCCGCAGGCGTACCACATCGGGACCAGCCGGGTGTGGCAGGGGCGGGATAGCACCTTTCGCTCCACCGGATACGCCGCCGGCCCGGCGCTGGGGCGCAACGATTTCAAGGTCACGCTGGACGCGCCGGGTAGCACCTGCACCCTGCACGGCCTCTACGTCACCGCCGGTGCCCAGCACATCGATAACTACCTGAACATCGATCACGCACAGCCGCACTGCACCAGCCGCCTGTACTACAAGGGTATTTTGGACGGCAAGTCGCGCGCAGTGTTCGGCGGCACGGTGCTCGTGCGGGCGGGCGCGGACAAGACCGACTCCTACCAGGAGGACAAGAACCTGCTCCTCTCCGCGGAAGCGGAGGTGGACAGCAAGCCGAGCCTGGAG
>JBGQEU010000087.1:0-6349 GCA_041496525.1 Dehalococcoidia bacterium | reverse complement strand
GTGCGGCGCCGGCTGTAATAGCCGCGCTGGGGCGGGCCAGCCGGCGAACTGGGCATAGGCGTCCATGGTGAGCTCCGCCATCTGCTCCCACCGGCGCTCCCTGAAAACGAAGCTGCGGCCCTCGCGGCCCATGGCCCGGCGGCGGTCCGGGTCTCGCAGCAGGGTCACGATAGCCTCCGCCAGGGCGACGTAGTCTCCGGGCGGCGTCAGGATGCCGGCGCCCGGCGGCACGTTCTCGCGCACCGGCCCGATATCAGAGGCCACCACCGGCCGGCCCAGAGCCATCGCCTCCAGCACGCTCAGCCCCTGGGATTCCCACAGCGACGGCATTACGAACACGTCGCAGAGGCTGTATAAGCGGCGCAACTCCTCGGGGGGTACGGCGCCCAGCAGCCGGCAGCGGCCGGCCAGGCCCAGGTCACGGGCCATCTCTCGTACCTTTGTCGCGTAAGCCGCGTCGCTGACCTGCCCCACCAGGAGCAGCCGCGCCTCCGGCAGCAGGCCGGCCACCAGGCCCATCGCCTGGACCAGGCCGGCCTGGTTCTTATACGGGGCCAGGCGCGCCACGCTCAGGATCAGGGGAGCGCTTCCGGGCGAGTGGCGCCGTCGGAACGGCGCGGGCATCGGGACCGGGGCCAGGTACGCCTCGTCCACACCGATAGGGACAACCCGCAGCTTGCGGGCAGGCACTCCTAAATACGCCGACAGGTTGCGGGCCACCGCCGCGCTATCGGTGATAACGCCGTCTGCGCGGCGCAGGGACAGTATCTCCATCAGATACTTGACCCGCTGCAGGCGGGAGCGACAGAGACGCTGGCTCCCCCAGGTGGGATTGTGAGAGCTGAAGACCGCCAGGGCCCCATAGCGACGGGCCACAGCCAGGCCGGCGGCGGCCGCGAACTGGCCATGGAAATGCACCACGTCGCACGGCTCCTCCTCCAGGAGTTCCGCCAGCTTGCGGGCCGCTGCCCGCTGGAAACGCATCTGGCGGAATGCGTGCACGAGCAGGTTGCGGCGGGCCGCAGGGAAACACAAGGGCACCTCGGCCACGCGATAGGGCACGGGGGGCCTCTCCTCGCTCCAGATGTCGATGACCGTGACCTGGTGGCCCAGGCGGCTCTGCGCCACCGACAGGTGGTGCACTGTGCTCTCGACGCCGGCCCCGCGCCTCGACGGCACCGGTTCGGCCCCAGGGGCCACGCGGCATATCCTCATCGCCAGACTGCCATCGTTGTTACCCTCACCACTCGTAACGGACCACCAGCTCGCGGTCCCGCGAAAGGTCCGTCTCAACCACGGGCGAGCCGCCCTCCAGACGGCGGCCGTTCAGCCACAGCGCGACGACGTGCGCGCCCTCCGGGGGACGCACGGTGATCGCCAGCGGCAGGGCGGCGGCGCCGGGCTGCTTCTGTACCAGCAGCCGGTACTCGCCCCCACTGAAGACGCCGGAGGCCGCGGGCACATCGTAGACAAAGCGCACCTCGGCTCTCGCTCCCGCCGGCAGCGCCACATAACGCCCGAACGATGCCTTCCCATCCTCCAGCGCGATCTCCTCCGCCCCCGCGCTCCCACCGTTCAGACGCAGGTCCACCAGCTGAGCGGCCGGCGGCGCCAGGAGACGCACGTAGTCGCCGTAGAACCCCTGCCCCATGAGCCTCTCCACAGCGCCGGGGTCGCGGCCGCGGGCCCACTCCGGGAGGCCGTTCCGATAACGGACGTCCAGGGTATGGCGGGCACCGCCCGTCCAGTCGAGGTCAACCGCCAGTTGTACCGTCTCCTCGACCACCAGGTTCAGCTTCGTGCTGTGGACGCTGGCGTCCGCCAGCATCAGGTAGTCGCCGGGCGGGGCCTTCACCTCCCCGGCCCAGCCCAGGTCACGGACGGCGTCCTCAAGGCGCGGCTCCATCGCGTAGAAATACAGATGCTTGCCCGCAGCCAGGCCGTCCAGCGCCTCCAGGAGGTTGTCCCACCGCTCGGGCGGTTCGCTGAAAACGCCATCCATCACAACCGCTGCTACGGCTCGGGCAAAGGCGTGGGACTCCTCCTGGGCCTGCCCGGGCTGGCGCGCCCGCAACAGCGTCTCCTCGGTAACGTTGGAAGCGTCGACCCATATCCCGTACCCCTCGATCTCCCTGGGGCCGGTGACGGCCAGCAGCCCCTCCAGAGCGGCGAAGTCCATACCAATGACGCCGTCTACGGGCGGCGCCCCCGCTCGCTCATAGAAGAACAGCGCCTGACGGGCAGCCGTCGGGAAGTCGGGCGACCAGGCGGCCAGCGCGAAGTTCCAGCTCCAATCTCGCAACAGATAGCGCTTCAACGGCCCCGGCGGCTCGATGTAATCGCCGCCCGTTCTTCCCGGGAAGGACTCCCGCCAGCGCGCGATGAGATCGTCCACCTCGTGGAAGGAACGCCCAACCACGCGACCGCCATCGAAGGTGACCAGCCCGTAGACGCCGACGATGCCGCCGCCCGGCAACAGCTCGGTGTTGTCCAGGCCCAGCACAAGGTAGGTCATGGGCCGCTCCTCGCCCAGCAGTTCCGGCGCCGCCGCGCGGGCGCTCTCGTACCTCTGGAAGTCGGCCTCCAGCGGCAGCAGCCGCTCGTCCACCCGCTCCACGAACGAAGCCAGCGGCGGCGCGCTGTGGCGGCCGGCGATGCGGTCGCGCTTGTCTCTGACAGCAGCCAGGCGCTGTCCGATCTCCGCCGTCTGCGGCTCCGCGGTCTGCATGAAGTCGATCAACTCCCGGCCGACAGGGCCTTTCCTGTCTGCCGATGTGGCTTCCAGCGTGCGCAAGGCGGAGACGCCGGCCAGGCCGATGCGGCTGGCATCGTAGCCGATGGCGGCCAGGTCCCTGGCAGTGGCCACCTGCTCCCCGAGCCAGGGCAGCTGCGACAGCACGGACAGCAACGGCTCGCCGCCGAAAAAGTCGCCGGCGGACCGGAAGTTGTCAGCCGCGGCCGCGCTGTCCGCTTCAGCCTGCGCCAGCGCGGCGGGTGAGGGCTCCAGCCCCTCCCGCCTCAGTAGCGTCTCCGCCGACCCCAGCTGTCGCTCAGCCGTCAGCATCTCTCGGTACACCAGGAGCAGCCGCAGGCCGGTAATGGCCAGGTAGCAGGCGGCGGCCACGACGAGACCAAGGGCCAGCCAGCGCGCGAACCGGCCACGCCTGATCGCCGGCAACGTGAGATGCAATCAGATCTGCCTCCCCCTTACCGGCCGGCATGGGTTGCTCACGGGCAGGCGCTTCGCCACACCTGGAGCCCTTCTTCCCTGAAAGCGAAATCGGTGAACTGCCCTCCCATCCGTTCCAGCTTCTCGCGCACGCCGCGCCTGCGGCCCACCTCGCAGAAGAAAAGGAGATAGCCGCCGCCGCCGGCGCCCAGCAGCTTGCCACCGATGGCGCCGTGGCGACGCGCCGTCTCGTACATCTCGCTGATCGTGTCGTCGCTGATATCCGGGTTGGCCCGCTGCTTGCTCCGCCAGGCCACGTCCAGCAGCGCCCCGAACTCCGCCAGGTTGCCCGTCAGCAGGGCATCCTTCATGTCGTAGGCGACGCGCCGCAGCTCCCCCAGTCCCGCCACCGTCTCAGCCCGGCCGTCCCGGTACATTTCCTCCTGCTTCTTGATGAGGCCGGCCGAGTATCGCGTGCGACCCGTATAGCAGAGCATCAGGTGCTCTTCCAGGTCGTTCAGCACGTCCTTGTCGATCCGCAGCGGGTTCACCACCACCCGCTCCTTGGAGAACTCGATGAGGTTGAACCCGCCGAAGGCGGTCGTGTACTGGTCTTGACGGCCGCCGCTGATGCCCAGGTCGCTCCGTTCCACCGCATAGGCCAGCTCCGCCACCTCGTACTTGCCCAGGCGGCGCCCCACCATCTCCGCCAGGGCGCCAATGACGGCGATGGTCATGGAAGCCGAGCCGCCCATGCCGCTGCCCGCCGGCGCGTCGCTTTGGAGGTAGATGTCCAGCCCACCACCGTCGCGGCTCTTGCCGTTGGCGCCGGAAGAGCGGCCGTTCAGGCGGGCGATGGCCGCCTTGGCCAGGTCCAGGGTGCCGTCGTAGATCGGCTCTTCGTCCAGGCCATATTTCACGATCAGGTCGAAGTCCAGAGAGCAGATGCGGACCTGTTGGTCCTGGCGGGGCGACAGAGTGACGGAAGCGTAGCGATTTATCGTGCTGCAGAGGACGGTGCCGCCGTGCTCCTCGTAGTATGAGGGCAGGTCCGTCCCGCCTCCGGCGAAGCTGATCCGCAACGGGGCCCGGGCCCGGATCAAGCTGCGGCTAGTAGTAGGAGGCGTTGCTGTATGGGTTCGGTAGGCTGATAACTTGTAGGCCACGAGCCATCTCCTCGATGCCGTCGTCGATCGTCACTTGGGCCCTGAAACCCTGTTTCTCTAGCTTCGTGAAGTCCACCCGGTAGTCCCGCTTATCCGGGTCCTCGCCATCCTCCGAAATCTGGAGGCGGCACCCGAGCCGTTCAGCGATGCGCGCTGCCAGTTCCCCTTTGGTGAGGTTCAGCGCCTGCGCCCCCAGGTTGTACACCTGGTCCCGCATCCCCTCCGCGTTGTCGATGGCGAACAGGATGGCCCGGGCGAAGTCCCGCACGTGGATGAACGCCCGCAGGAAGTGCGGCTGGTAGACAACGATCACGCCCTCGTTCAGGGCGCGGTACATGAAGTTGTTGAACAGCAGGTCCAATCGCAACTGGGGAGACAGACCGAAGGCAGTTGCCGGCCGCAGGACGACAGCGTTGCCTTCCTCCAGCACCAGCTTCTCCGCCTCCAGCTTGGTGGACCCGTAAAGGGTCAGGGGTTGGGGCTGCATCTCCTCTGTGCAGAGGCCGTGCGGGACCGACCCGTAGTTGCTGAGGCTGGACGGGAACACGATGAGCTGGCCCGGGCTGCGGGCGGCGGTCAAGTTCAAAGTCCCGCCCACATTCACTTCCCGCGCCAGCCACGGGTCGCGCTCACAGGCCGGGTAGCCAACCACTGCTGCCAGGTGGACGACCACATCGGCGCCGCGCAGCGCTTCCTCCACCGCCCGCCGGTCGCGGACATCGCCGCGCTGGAACTCCAGCCGGGGGTTGGCCAGCAGCGGAACAAGGGGCGCGCCCGGCTTGCGCAGGCTGTCCAGCACCCGCACCTCGCAACCCCGCGCCAGCAGCTCCTGCACCAGCACGCAGCCCACGTATCCGGCGCCGCCGGTGACCAGTACGCGCATGCTTACACCGCCAGCCTTGCCGTGGCGCGGTTCAGCCGGTACCAGGCCACCGTCTTCTCCAGCCCCTGGCGCAGGCCGGTCTCCGCCCGCCAGCCCAGGTCCCGCTCCGCCTTGCTCACGTCGAAACAGCGAACCGGCTGACCCTCGGGCTGGCTGTCGTCCCAGACGATCTTGCCGCGAAAGTCCACCACCTCGACCAGCGCCTTCACCAGCTCGCGGATGGAGGTCTCCACACCCGACGAGATATTGACCAGCTCGGCGCCTTCGTACCGCTGCGCGGCCAGAAGCAAGCCCCGCGTGACGTCCTCCACGTATACGAAGTCGCGCGTCGGCCGGCCGCTGCCCCAGACGACGGCCTGCTCGTCGCCGGACGCGGCGGCGTCCACGAACTTGCGCACCAGCGCCGGCACCACGTGGGAGGCGCGCAGATCGAAGTTGTCGTTCGGGCCGTAGACGTTGCCGGGGACGGCGATGACAGAGTTGAACCCGTACTGCTGGTAGTAGGCCTGCGACTGGATATGCAGGAGGCGCTTGGCCAGCGAGTAGGGGGCGCTCTCCGGCTGTGGCAGCCCGTCCCAGAAGCTGGACTCCTTGAGGGGCATGGGGGCGGCCTGGGGGTAGCCGCAGCCGGCCCCGGCGGCGACGAACTTCTTCACGCCGAACCGGTGCCCCAGATGCAGCAAGAACGTCCCCATCGTCAGGTTCTGGTAAAAGAACTCGGCCGGCCGCTCCTTGTTGGCCCCTATCCCACCCACCAGACCGGCCACGTGAAATACGATCTCCGGGCGCGTGTCCTCGTACAGGAGGGCGACCTCGCTCTCACGAGTGAGGTCGTAGTCGCGGGAGCGGGCCACGAACGGCTCGCACTCCTCGGCCTTGAGGGCCTGCACCAGGTGCGAGCCGATGAACCCGCCGCCGCCGGTAACGACTACCCGCTTGCCTGAGAAGTAAGACATTCGACCTCTTCCTCCATTTCGGCGCCGAGCATTCGCTCGACGAGATAGCAGATGACGTGGCCGATGGCGATGTGCGCCTCCTGGATGCGCTGAGTGTTGGAGCTGGGCACGCGGACCGCAATATCCGTCAGGTCCGACAGCGGCCCGCCCGCATCTCCAAGAAGTGCCACGGTAT
>JBGQEU010000086.1:0-6352 GCA_041496525.1 Dehalococcoidia bacterium | reverse complement strand
GCTTATGCTGCTCGTCGGCGGTGGCGTCCTCTACAGCCTGGGCGGCGTCATTTACGCCCTGCGCCGGCCCAACCCCTTCCCCCGCGTCTTCGGCTACCACGAGGTGTTTCACCTGCTGGTCATCGGCGGCAGCGTGCTGCACTTCTCGCTGGTGGCCATCTATCTGATGCCCGGCTAGAGCCGTCGTAAGGGCGACCGGCCGGTCGCCCTTACCCGTCGGACATATCGCGAGCAGCGGGCAGGCTGAGCAGCGCGGAGCCTTGCGGCAGACCTCCTTGCCCAGGCGCACGATCAGCGCGTGGTACTCGTTGAAGAGCGCCGCGTCGGCCGGGAGGGCCCGCATGAAAAGCCCCCGCCAGCCGTCGTACGTGGCGGGCGCGGGTGCGATGCCGAGGCGCGAGAAGACGCGCCGCGTGTAGGCGTCGATCACGAACGCGGGCTGGCCGGCGGCGTAGAGGACGATCGAGTCGGCGGTCTCTGGCCCGATGCCGTGCGTGGCGAGGAGGAGGCGTCTCAGCTCGGCGGCGGGCGTGGCCAGCAGCCTCCGGAGATCGCCGCCGAAGTTCTCGTCGAGCAGCACAATGAACGCCTTCAGCTTGCGGGCCTTGGCGTTGAAGTAGCCGCTGGGCCGGATGAGCGCGGCCAGCTCGGCCTCGCCGGTGTTCCGCATCCCTTCCGGCGACAGCGCCCCGGCGGCCTTCAGGTTGGCGATCGCCTTCTCGACGTTCGTCCAGGCCGCCGCCTGCGTGAGGATGGCGCCGACGATGACCTCGAACGGTGTGTCCGCCGGCCACCAGCCCTGCGGCCCGAAGGCGGCGTGCAGGCGCCGGTACACGTCCGGCAGGAGGCCGCGAGCGGTCATGCCTTCTGGCCCGGGCCCGCCTGCTTCTCGTCGTCTGATCTCGTCACCCAGCCGGGCACCGCGGCGCCCGGCACGGAATCGAAGTACGGGACGTACGGCTTGATGTCCAGCACCGGCGTACCGTCGATGGCGTCCAGGCCGCGCACGCGCAGCACGTTCCCTTTCACACCCAGCAGCCGCACGGCCGTCACGAGGATGGGGTTGAAGCGGATCTGGCTGCGGGTGGCGAGCACGCCCTGCAGCGGGTTGGCCGGATCGTCGCGAGGGTGCAGGCGGTGCTTGGAGCCGATCACATCGGCGGGCACCTGGTGCGGCCAGAACAAGACCAAGACGTGCGAGTAACCATCGAGGCCGAGGAGCGCGTCCGCGAGATCAGGCCGGATAACGATGCGGGAGGCGACTTCCTGCCAGCCGTCCGGCCGCGGCTCCTTCACTTTGTTGCGCACCGTGCCGATGGGACGGACTGATATCTCCGGCAGGTCCGGGAACGCCTCCGGCGGACGGGCAAAGAAGCGGCGGATGCGGCGGAGCACGGCTCAGCCTCCGATCGCTCTGCCCACGGCCCAGACGTACCCGTCCGGGTCCTGTATCCACGCCTCGCGCCAGCCATGAGCCTTGTCTACCGCCGGCCCCAGAACCGCGGCCCCAGCGGCGCGCGCCCGCTCCGCCAGCCGGTCCGGGTCGACGCCCAGCAGACGCAGCTCGGCTCCCAGTCCACGTCCCTCCCCGGAGGCGAGCCTGCCGCGCCAGGGATGCCCTTCGTAGGTGTGGTCGGCGTGCAGCATGAAGTCCAGTTGACCCAGTCGCAGGGCGGCGAAGTCGGGGTCTGAATAGCGCACTTCGGCCTCCAGCACATCGCGGTAAAAGGCGACAGCGCCGGGGATGTCGCGCACCAGGAGGCTCACCGTGAAGGCGGGCAGCGAGCGCCCGTACTCCGCTGCCGGCATCCACGGTTCGCCCGTTCGCTTCTTCGCCATCTCATTACCCGGCGTCATTATAGTCGCGCCGCTGGCGCGAACGGGGCAGCAGGGCCAGCAGCAGAATTAGCGACGCCGCGGCGGTGGCGCCGCCCAGGAAGAACGGTGCAGAGGGGCCGATCTCGTCCCAGAGGACCCCGGCCAGAACGCTCGCTACCAAAATCATCGCCCCCATCGCCCCGGTGTACAGGCCCAGCGCCGTGCCCCTGCTGCGGGCGGGCACGGAATCGGCGATGAGGGCGCGGCCCACGCCCTCGGTCAGCGCCATGTGCAGGCCGTAGAGGGCAAACAGGGGCCAGACAGCGGCGCTGGCGGAGGCGAACCCGAACCCCACGTAGACGCCGGCGAAGACCAGGAACCCCACGGCGATGACGTTCCGCCGGCCCAGGCGGTCGGAGGCGATGCCGGCCGGGACGGACAGCGCCGCGTAGGCCGCGTTGAATACGATGTAGGCGGAGACGGCCCCGGTGTTGGACAGTCCGAGGTCCTTGGCGCGGAGAATCAGGAAGACGTCGCTGGAGTTGCCCAGGGCGAACACCAGGCTGACCCCCAGAAACAGGTAGAAAGTGACGCCCAGCTGCCGCAAGGGCACAGCTTCCTCGTGCGCGGCGGCCGGCGGCGGCTTTCGTTCGCGCACCAGCGCCAGGAACAGGACGCCCGCCGCGGCGGGGATGGCGGCCAGCAGAAAGACCAGGCGGAAGTCCTCGTCCAGCGCTGCCAGCAACCCCAGGCCGATGCCCGGGCCCAGGACGGCCCCCATCGTATCCGCGGCGCGGTGAAAGCCGAAGGCCAGGCCCCGGTTCTTCTTATCCGTGACGTCCGCCAGCAGCGCATCCCGCGGCGCCGTCCGCACACCCTTGCCGGCCCGGTCCAGGAAGCGCACGCCGAGCGCGGCCGGCCAGACATGGGCCGCCGCCATCAGCGGCTTGGCGATGGTCGATAAGCCGTAGCCGAGCACGACCAGCGGCTTGCGCACCCGCCAGCGGTCTGACAGCCAGCCGGATGCCGTCTTGATGACGGACGCGCTGCTCTCGGCGACCCCCTCGATGAGGCCGACTGCCACCAGCGGTGCGCCCAGGACGGACGTGAGGAAGAGCGGGATGAGCGGATACGTCATCTCGCTCGATATGTCGGTCAGGAAAGATACGATCGACAGCAGGAATACGGGGCGGCTGATGCCGGGGATCGGGGAGGGAGCGATGTCCGCCGCTGCCTGCGCCTCAGTCCTCTCTTCGCGCGTCACCGCCCCATTCTAGCGTGACATGGACGGCCCGGCTTGTGGTATTATTTCCGACGCCCGGAACTTATCCACAGTGTGGAGGCCGCAATGGAGATCGGACGTCTGCTTACCGCCATGGTCACGCCCTTCGACGAAGACGGGAAGGTGGACTACGAGCAGGCCAAGCGCCTGGCCCTCGCCCTGCTGGAATCCGGCAGCGACGGCGTCGTCGTGGCCGGCACCACCGGCGAGGCCCCGACGCTCTCCAGCGAGGAGAAGGTGCGCCTGTTCGCCGAGGTGAAGCGGGCGGTCGACGGCCGGGGCGCCGTAATCGCCGGCACCGGCACGTACAACACGGCCGAGAGCGTCGAGCTTTCGCGCGAGGCCGAGCGGGCGGGCGCCGACGCGCTGCTGCTGACGACGCCCTACTACAGCAAGCCGCCGCAGGAGGGCATCTACCGGCACTTCGAGACGATTGCGCGGGCCACGTCGCTGCCCTGCATCCTCTACAACATCCCGGGCCGCACCGGCGTCAACGTCACCGCGGAGACGATGCTGAGGCTGTCCCGCATCCCCAACATCCTCGGCGTCAAGGAGGCCTCCGGCGACCTGGCCCAGATCGCCCGCATCATCGAGGACGCGCGCGAGGGCTTCCGCGTCTGGAGCGGCGACGACCAGCTCACGCTCCCGATACTGGCCGTCGGCGGCTACGGCGTCATCTGCGTCGTCTCGCACCTGGCCGGGACGCAGATGCGGGCGATGATCGAGGCGCACCTGTCGGGGCGGGTAGAGGAAGCGGCGGGCATCCACCGCCGGCTGCTGCCCCTCATGACGACGCTGATGACGGCCTCCGGCAACCCGATCCCCGTCAAGTACGCGCTCAACGCCATCGGCTTTAAGGTGGGCGGCCTGCGGCTGCCGCTGGTGGAGCCGGACGAGGCGACCGGCCAGCGCATCATGGCGGAGGTGCGGCGCCAGCGCATCGACCTGGCCGTGGCGGTGTAGCCCCGCAGCGCCATGCCCTGACTTCAGACCTGTTACGGCCCGGGCCATAGTCCACATAGCGAAACGCCAAGAAGGAGACATCGCTTGGAATACAGAAGCGTCGGCCGGTCTGGCCTCCAGGTGTCGGTGGCCGGGCTCGGCTGCAACAACTTCGGGATGCGGATCGACAAAGAGCAGTCGGCAGCCGTGGTGCGCAAGGCGCTGGAGTTGGGCGTCACGCTGTTCGATACGGCGGACATCTACGGCGGCGGCAAGTCGGAGGAGTTCCTGGGCGCGGCGCTCGGCAGCAACCGCCAGCAGGTGATCGTCGCCACCAAGTTTGCCAGCCCCATGGGCCAGGGCCCGATGAACCGCGGCGGCTCCCGGCGCTACGTCATCCAGGCTGTCGAGGCCAGCCTCCGCCGCCTGGGCACCGACTACATCGACCTCTACCAGTACCACTTCCCGGACGTGCGGACACCGCTGGAGGAGACTCTGCGCGCCCTCGATGACCTCGTCCGCCAGGGCAAGGTCCGCTACATTGGATCCTCCAACTTCGCCGGGTGGCAGGTGGCGGAGGCGCAGTGGCTGGCCAACACCGGGCACCTGACACCGTTCGTGTGCGCCCAGAACGAGTACAGCCTCCTGAACCGGGACATCGAGCGGGAGCTGATCCCGGCCTGCGAGCAATACGGAGTCAGCATTCTGCCCTACTTCCCGCTGGCCAGCGGCTTTCTCTCCGGCAAGTACCGGCCGGGCGCAGCGCCACCGGAGGGCACGCGGCTGGCGGTCTGGGGCCAGCGCGGCGCTGAGATGCTCTCCCAGCGGAACTTCGAGGCGCTCGAAAGGCTGGAGGCGTTCGCCCAGGGCCGCGGCCGCACGATGCTGGAGCTGGCGCTGGGCTGGCTGGCCAGCCGGACGCCGGTCTCCAGCGTCATCGCCGGCGCCACGAAGCCGGAACAGGTGGAGCAGAACGTGAAGGCCGTGGAGTGGCTCCTGACCCCCGAAGAACTGGCCGAAGTGGACGGCCTGAGACCCAAGGAGGCATAGCACCATGCGTTTCCCCATCC
This sequence comes from Dehalococcoidia bacterium, assembly GCA_041496525.1. Lineage (GTDB taxonomy): Bacteria > Chloroflexota > Dehalococcoidia > SM23-28-2 > RBG-16-64-32 > JBGQEU01. Next base: position 1,240 of record JBGQEU010000086.1, on the reverse strand, counting down.
GCGTAGACCCCTGGTGGCGGCCCTTGCTCCTGGCGGGCGGCGCCACCCGCGACAACTCTTACGTTGAGGTGACAGACGACCGCGTGTCGTTCCGTTTTGGCTTCTTCTTCCGCCGCGCCTTTAGCCGGGATGAGATCGAGGGCGCCTCTTTGCGGCACTGGCCCATCTGGATGGGCGTCGGCTGGCGCTCGAACCTGCGGGGCGTCATCGGCCTCATCGGCTCCTACAGAGGCGTGGTGGAGGTGCGCTTGAAGGGCCGGTCCCGGGTCTGGGCCCTGTTCCCGTGCGACCGCATCGCCGCCTCGTTAGAAGACCCGGAAGGCTTCATCGAGGCTCTGAGCCAGACACCGCAGCCCGCCAAGGCGGCGCCAACGGCCAACAGCCGGAGCCACCGCCGGGCGCCGGGCAGCAAGCGGCGGCGCAGCCCCGGCAGCGCTTAGGGGTCGGACGGCGGTGCCCTGCCCCACTTTGGACCCGGCCCCGCCCGCTCGCTATCATTCTCCCTGCCTCGGTTCCCGCGTCGTCAGTGTATTAAGGAGACAGCCGTGCAGATCAACGTAGAGCCGGGCGACATTGCCCAGTATCCGGCCAGGGCCATCATCATCAACCTATTCCAGGGTGTCGCCAGCCCGGGCGGCGCCACCGGCGCCGTGGACGCCGCGCTGGGCGGCGGCATCAGCCAGCTCATCGCGGACGGCGAGATAAGAGGCAAGAAGGACGAGGCCGTCCTTGTCCACACGCTGGGCCGCATCCCGTCGCCGCGCGTCATCGTGGCCGGGCTGGGCAAGCGCGAAGAGTTTGGCCTGAACACGGTCCGCGACGTGACGGGCACGGCGCTGCGGCGGGCGCGGCGCGCGGGGGCCACGAGCGTGGCCACAATCCTGCACGGCGCCGGGATCGCCGGACTGGACGCCGAGGCCTGCGCCCAGGCCATCGCCGAGGGCGCGGTCATGGGCGCTTACCGCTTCCGCCGCTACAAGCACAACGAGGACGACGCGAAGGAGATCGAGACGCTGACGATCGTGGAGTCCGACAAGGCGAAGCTGGAGGCCGTGCGCCGCGGCGTCGAGCGCGGCCAGATCATGGGCCAGGCCGCCAACCACACCCGCGATATGGCCAACGAGCCGGCCAACGCCCTGCCTCCGGCAGCGCTGGCGGAGCGGGCGCAGGCGCTGGCGGCGGAGGCCGGGCTGGAATGTGAGGTGCTGGACGAGAAGAAGCTGCGGGAGCTGGGCATGGG
>JBGQEU010000085.1:0-6364 GCA_041496525.1 Dehalococcoidia bacterium | reverse complement strand
CCGTACTTGACGCCGTCGTAGCGCGCCAGGTTCGCCGAGGCCTCGGAAGGGGCGATGATGTAGTACACCGCCAGGGCGTGCGCCGTAGACGGGAGCGAGACCTCCCAGTCGACCTCCGCTCCCATCGCCTCCATCTGCTGGATGGCCGCTTCCACCGAGCTGCGCACTGAATCGACCATCCCTTCCACGAAGAACTCCTGTGGAACGCCCACGCGCACGCCACGCAGGTCAATCTGGAGGTTGCTGGAGATGTCCGGGACTTCGATGGCTGCCGATGTCGAGTCCCGCGCGTCGTACCCGGCGATCGCCTCGAAAACGAGCGCCGCGTCGCGCACTGTCCGCGTGAAGACGCCGATCTGGTCCAGCGACGAGGCGAAGGCGACGAGCCCGTATCTCGATACGCGCCCGTACGTCGGCTTCAGCCCCACGACGCCGCACAGAGCCGCCGGCTGCCGGATGCTGCCGCCCGTGTCGGAGCCCAGGGCGTAGTAGGCCATGCCGGCGGACACGGCGGCGGCGGAGCCGGAGGAGGAGCCGCCGGGCACGCGGTCGAGCGCCCAGGGGTTGTGCGTCGGCCCGAAGGCCGAGTTCTCGCCGCTGGAGCCCATGGCGAATTCGTCCATGTTGGTCTTGCCCAGCATCACGAACCCGGCCTCTTCCAGCAGTGTGATGACGTTGGCATCGTAGATCGGCACGAACGGTTCCAGGATGCGGGAGCCGCAGGTGGTGCGCACCCCTTTCGTGCAGATAACGTCCTTGATGGCCGCCGGAATGCCCGTCAGCGGCGCGGCCTCCCCTCGCTCCAGGCGCTCGTCGGCGCGGCGGGCCTGCGCCATCGCCAGGTCTTCCGTGAGCGTGAGGAAGGCGTGGATGGGGTCATCCACCCGCCGGATGCGGTCGAAAGAAGCGCGCGTCAGTTCGGCGGAGGAGACTTCCCGCAAGTGCAGGAGATCGCTCACCTCGCCCAGGGTCAGCTGGTACAGAGGGTCAGCCGTCATCAGGCAGAGGACCGGAGCAGGGGTCTGGGGCCGGCAACCGTGGCACCCGTCCCATTTGCGTGGGTTCGGTTGTTGTCATTCGTCCAGGATCGCCCGCACGCGGAAGTAGTCGCCCTCTCGCAGGGGGGCGTTGGCCAGGGTGTCTTCCATCTCGGCGCAGGGCTGCGTCTCGTCGTCGCGCATGACGTTATGCAGGGGGAGGGTGTGCGCCGTGGGCGGCACCCCTTCTGTGTCCACTTGCCGCAGCCGGTCGAAGTAGTCCAGTATCTCCGAAAGCTGCTCACTGAAGCGGCCGATGTCCTCTTCGCCGACGCCCACGCGCGCCAGCCTGGCGATGTGCTGCACCTGTTCGCGGTCTAGGGGCAAGTGGCTGTCCTCCCTGCCTGTGGGTAGCAACCATTATAGCAGTGGGGGCGTTGTATTCGGGGACGGGGCGCTGGACACTGGAAGCGTGGATAAGATGCGAGGGACCGAATGACAAGACGGACCGCGGTTGAATCCGCCGACAAGCGGGCCACGCTGGGCCATCCCAGCCAGGTCTGGACACGGGGCCTGGAGCGGCGCCTGGGCCTGGTGCGCCGGTACGCCGATCTTCGTGACAAACGCATCCTGGACATCGGCTGCGGCGTTGGCGCCTTCGTCCGCCGGCTGTCGGAGTTCTCGCGGCGCGTCTACGGCGTCGATATCGACGCCGAGCGGGTCGCGGAAGGCGGCCGTGAGGTGCCAAACCTGGGCCTGGCTGTCGGCGAGTATCTGCCTTTCAAAGACGCCACGTTCGACCTTGTCCTGTTGCATGAGGTGCTGGAGCACGTGACGGATGACCAGGAGACGCTGCGGGAGGCGCGTCGCGTGCTGGCGCCCGGCGGCAAGGTCGTCATCTTCTGCCCCAACCGGCTCTACCCCTTTGAGACGCACGGGATCTTCCTGGGTAAGCGCTACGTGTTCGGCAATATGCCGTTCGTCAACTACCTGCCGGACGCCATCCGTAACAGGCTCGTTCCGCACGCCCGGGCCTACACACGGCCGCAGCTGCGCCGCATCTACCGGCGGGCGGGCTTCCGCGCGCACCTTCACTCGTACGTATTCCCGGGCTTCGATCACGTCATGGTCCGCCGCCGGGCCGCCGGCCGTATTCTGAGATGGATTCTTTATCCACTGGAGAATACGCCGCTGAGAATCTTTGGCCTGTCCCACTTCGTTGTACTAGTGCACGATGATCGCACGGACGGCCGATAACCCCGACCACCTGGCCTGGGACTGATGGGCAGCATCCACAGGTTCCGCCGCAAGCGCGCGCGGGAGGTGCTGTTACAGCGGGGCCGCACTTCGCGTTCCCGGCTGACGGCGCTGCTGACCGTCCTGCTGTTCGCCGGCGCCCTGGGCGTGGCGGCCGTCGGCATTCTGAGTGTCATCGTTTACCGCAGCTACGCCCACGGCCTGAAACCACCGGAGGAAGCCATCGCCTCCGCCAGCGTCGGCACCAGTATCGCCTACGACCGTAACGGCCAGTACCTGTACGAGTACGTGGACCCGCTGGGCGGGCTGCGCAACCCGAAGCCCCTGTCCGAGATTTCGCCCTATCTTATCGCGGCGACCATCGCTACAGAAGACGCCAGCTTCTACGACAACCCCGGCGTCAACTTCAGGGGCCTCCTGCGGGCTGCCGCGGAGAACCTGACGCCGTTCGGGCCGGGCTTTCTGGCGGGCAGCGGCGGCAGCTCCATCACCCAGCAGCTCGTCAAGAACGTCTACATCGACAAGGATGAGCGCTTCGACCGCAAGATCACCCGCAAGCTGAAGGAGACGGTGATCGCCCTGGAGCTGAAACGCAATTACGACGATAACCAGATCCTGGAGTGGTACCTGAACCAGATCTACTACGGGAACTTCGCGTACGGCGCTGAGGCGGCGGCCGGCCGCTTCTTCGGCAAGAGCGCCAAGGACCTGACGCTAGGCGAGGCGGCCCTGCTGGCCGGCCTTCCCCAGGCGCCCGGCACTTACGACCCGACAGACCCGGCTAAGCGCGATGGGGCCAAGGCCCGCCAGCTGGAGGTCCTTGACCTCATGAAGGAGCACCACGACAACATCAGCCGCATCGTGGACCTCACTGCCGAACAGATTGACGCGGCGAAGAATGAGCCTATTAACTACATCGATCATCACTTCGACATCAAGGCGCCGCACTTCGTGTTCTACGTGGAGGACCAGCTCAAGAAGATGTGCAACGCCGCCCTCTTCAAGCCGCCCGGCGATATCTCCTGCGACAAGGTGGTCACGCAGGGCGGGCTCCGCATCACCACCTCTTTGGACCTCGGCCTCAACGACCTCGGTGCGAAGGTCCTGGAGGAAGAGGTCTCCGCCAATGAAGACCGGACCGACGGACACGACGCGTCGCTGGTGGCCGTCCGCCCCGGGACGGGCGAGATACTCGCCTACGTTGGCAGCCGCGACTTCTGGCGAGAGGACATCGATGGTCAGGTGGACATCGCCAGCTCTCTGCAGTCGCACGGCTCCACGATGAAGGTATTCACCTACCTCACCGCCTTTCAGCAGGGCTGGGCGCCGTCCACGTACGTGAAGGACGAGGCGCTCTACCTGGACGCCGGCGGCGGCCAGAAGAGACAGGTCAACAACTGGAATTTCAGCTATCTGGGCACCATCACTGCCCGCAAGGCCGTGTCCGAGTCCGTGAACACCTCGGCCGTGCGCACGCTCATGGACGTGGGTGCCGACAACATGCGCGATACGGCGCATCGCCTCGGCATCACTGACCTGCGTCAGGGAGACTGCGGGCCGACGATCACCCTGGGCGCCTGCGAGGTGAAGCTCGTTGACATGACGTACGCGTTCAGCGTCCTGGCCAACAACGGTGTCATGAAGGGCAGGCCGTCCTCTGAGGACCTGCCCAGCGGTTTTCGGGAGCTGGACCCTGTGTCCGTCCTCAAGATCCAGGACGCGGAAGGCAACATCGTCTACCAGTACCAGAAACCGGAAGAGCGCCAGGCCATAGACCCGGCCTATGCCTACATGATGACCGACATCCTCTCCAACGACGCTATCAATTGGAGCCGAATGACAATTGACCGGCCCGCCGCGGTCAAGACGGGTACCAGCGAAGACTTTCGCGACAACGTGGTTATGGGCTACACCCCGGACCTCGCCGCCGGCGTCTGGATGGGCAACGCCGACAACACGGCGATGGCCTCTGGCACGTTCAGCTCGTCGGGCACCGGGCCCATGTGGAAGCGGTTCATGACGGAGGCACACGCCTATCTCCAGCTCCCGCCCAGGCCTTTCGAGAAGCCGGCGGACATCGTGACCAGCGACTGCGGCGGCCGCCAGGAGGTGTTCAAGAAGGATACGCCGGTGGCCAAGAACGGCCTTTGCAGCGGCCCCTCTCGCGGGGGCCCGACGCCGGAGCCAACCATCAAGCCTCCCGTCTTCCCGACGCGCGGTTCGCCGTCTGCCACGCCGTCGCGGACGCCGGTCCTGGCCAGCCCCACGCCTTCCGGTGAAGCCCCGGTGCCAACATCCGCCATCTTCCGGTACAAGGTGAAAGATGGCGATACCGTAGAGGGCATCGCCGCCAAGTTCGGAGTGACCCCGCAGAGTATTATCGAGACCAATCACCTGCCTCCTGACGGAGCCATCCAAGCCGGCCAGGTGCTGCTGATTTCGCTGGCCGGATCCGAGGGGCCTCCAGGGGCCAGCCCCAGCCCGCGCCACTAGCTGGGACTCCGGCCCCAACAGCGGCAGCGAGAATAACGCCCCTCCGCAGCGTCGCCGGCCGTCCGGCAGCGGCCATTTCGTTTGACGCCCGCGGACTCCGTCTGGCGACTGGGACGCGTGGGTGCTAGCCTGAGCGTGATCTTGGGGAAGCTTCAACTGGGAGAATGAAAGCGGTTGGATAATAGTCGTCCCGGCCCCGCTTCGGGCCGGTCGTTCGTGCGCCGGTCTCGCCAGAGGGGTGGGGAGCAGGCGGGAAGCCCCGCTTCCGCTAAGGGAACGGGGAGGCCGACAGAACCCGAGCCGGGGCCCGTAAAGCAGGGCGATGTCGCCCCGCCGAGGCCGCCGGACCGGGAACGCGCGCGCATTGTCATCCCCCGCCAGGAACGCGGCGACGCGCGGCGTTCCGACCTGGACATCGAGTTGCGGGAGGTGCGCCTCGGCGCCACGGCCCGCGTCCCCTATCTGCGTGTCGTCCCGCGACGCCGTCAGTTCACACGGGTCGCCCCGGGTCATATCGAGGCGACTCGCACCTCCAGCCGCCCCCGAGGGCCCATCGAACGCATCGTCGCGGCTATTAAGGGTGTTGTCCTTGGCAGCCCGTTTGCCAGCTCGCAGGCGATCCACGAGCGCCTGACGAAGATAAAGGCGCTGGCTGTGTTCTCTTCGGACGCGCTCTCGTCGTCAGCGTATGCCACGGAGGAGATTCTCCTTGTCCTGGTAGCGGCGGGCACCGCCAGCCTGCACGATGCGTTACCGATTGCCGGCGTCATCGGCCTCTTGCTGGTTATCGTCGCCGTCTCCTACCGGCAGACCATTAAGGCGTATCCGAGCGGCGGTGGCGCCTATATCGTCGCGCATGAGAACCTGGGCCGACAGCCCGGCCTGGTGGCGGCGGGCGCCCTTCTGGTCGACTACGTGCTGACGGTGTCCGTCAGTGTGGCCGCTGGTGTTGCCGCCGTCACGTCCGCCGTCCCGGATCTGACGGACCTGCGCATCCCCATCGGCGTCGTGGTTATTGGCGTCATCATGGTTCTCAACCTGCGCGGAGTCCGGGAGTCCGGCACGATCTTCGCCTTTCCCACGTACCTCTTCATCTTCTCCATGTGCTCCGTTATCGTCTTCGGGCTGGTCAAGGTGCTGGTCGGAGATGCTCCCGGATCGCTCTTGCATGAGGCGCCCCCGATGGAGACCACGGCCCCGGTGCAGGGCCTTACGCTGCTCCTTGTTCTCAGGGCGTTTTCCAACGGGAGCGCGGCCCTGACCGGTGTGGAGGCGATTTCCAACGGTGTGCCCGCCTTCAAGTCCCCCGAGAGCCCGAATGCCCGGACGACGCTGACCTGGATGGCCGGCCTCCTGATCTTCATGTTCCTGGGTGTCACATTCTTGACCAGCCGGTTCGGCTTCGTGCCGCTGCAAGACGAGACTATCGTCTCGCAGTTGGGCAGGACTGTGCTGGGGAAGAACTTCCTCTACTACGTGTTTCAGGTCGCGACGGCGCTGGTGCTCTTCCTGGCGGCCAACACCAGCTACGCGGACTTTCCGCGCCTCTCTGCCATCCTCTCGCGCGATAAGTTCATGCCGCGCCAGTTCAGCTTCAAGGGCGATCGCCTGGCCTTCTCCAACGGGATCATGCTCCT
>JBGQEU010000084.1:0-6397 GCA_041496525.1 Dehalococcoidia bacterium | reverse complement strand
ATACAGCGACTCCCTCGACGACACGGTGCGGAGCTATCTCGACCTGCTGCGTTACGACGCCGATCAGTTGGCCGCGTGCCTGGGTGGTGGAAATGGCGGATGAGCTGAAGCCGGCGACTGCCGGCGCTGTCAATGGGCAGTGGGCCGTCGAGGTGCGCGATGTGGCCGCCGGTTACGGCAAACACGTGGCCCTGGACGGCGTGAATTTCACGATCGAGCCCGGGTGCTTGGCCGGCTTGGTGGGCCCCAACGGCTCCGGCAAGTCCACGCTGCTCAAGGTGATCCTGGGCCTGATGAAGCCGTGGCGCGGCGAGGTGCTGGTCTTCGGCCGCCCGGGCCGGCCGGAGCAGGGGCGCATCGGCTACACGCCGCAGTCGGAGCTCGTGGACTGGAACTTCCCCGTAACCGTCTTCGATGTGGTGCTCATGGGCCGCTACGGCCGCGTGGGGCTGGTCCGCCGCCCGGGCAAAGCCGACCGTGAGATCGCTGTGCAGGCGCTGGAACGCGTGCGCCTGATGGACCGGGCGAAGCGCCAGATCGGCGAGCTGTCCGGTGGCGAGCAGCGGCGCGCGCTCATCGCCAGGGCGCTGGCCCAGCAGGCCGACCTGCTGCTGCTGGACGAACCGCTGGCGGGGCTGGACGCCGCCGCCCAACACGACCTCCTGAAGCTGTTGCATGAACTGCGAAAGGAGGGTAAGACGCTCTTCGTCGCCACTCACGACCTCTCCTGCGTAGCTGAGGAGTTCGACCACGCGGTACTCATCAACCAGCACGTCATCGCCTTCGGCCGCCCGGCGGACGTCTTCACGGAAGAGAACCTGAATGCGGCCTTCCAGCGCCACCTGCTGGTGGTGCCCGGGCGTGACCGCACGTTCATCATCTCCTGACGTAGGCCATGAGCGATGTAATCGACTTCCTGCGCGACCCCTGGACCTTCGAGTTCATGCGGCGCGGCCTGATCGCCGCTGCGCTGGTCAGCGCCGTGGCTGCCGTCATCGGCAGCCTGGTCATCCTGAAGGGCATGGCCTTCATCGGCGATGCGCTGCCGCATGCCAGCTTCGGCGGCGTGGCCGTGGCCTTCGCGCTGGGCGCCAACCTCTACGCCGGCGGCGCCGTGGCGGCGCTGCTGACGGCGCTGTTGATCGGGTTTATCAGCCGCCGCGGCCTCGTCCGTTACGACACGGCGATCGGCATCCTCTTCGTCGGCGCCTTCGCCCTGGGCATCCTCGTCGTCAGCCGCCAGCAGAACTACACGGGGGACCTGTTTTCGTTCGTTTTTGGCAACGTCCTGGCGGTGTCGTGGGGCGACGTCTGGCTGACGGTGGCCATCGGCGCGCTCGTCCTCGCCATCGTCGCCGCCTTCTACAAGGAGCTGCTCTTCACGTCCTACGACCCGACCATGGCCGCCGCCGTCGGCCTGCCCGTCGACGCCTTCCAGTACGGGCTCCTGGTGCTGCTGGCGCTGACGACGGTGATTGCGCTACAGACGGTCGGCATAGTGATGGTCGTGGCGCTGTTGATTACGCCGGCCGCCACTGCCCAGCTGCTGGTGCGCAGCCTCGCCGGCATGATGGTGCTGGGGGCGGCCATCGGCGCTCTGGCGTCTCTCGTTGGCCTGTACATCGCCTGGTACGCTGACGTCTCGGCCAGCGCCTCGATCGTCCTTACGGCCACCGGCATCTTTCTGCTCACCTTCCTGGTGGCGCCGGCCAGGGGGCTGCTGTGGCAGGCCCGGCGCGCCCGCTGACGCGGGACGCGAGACACGGATTCGGGGCCGCCGTTACCTGTGTTGTGCCTCCTGTCTCGGTTCTCGGTTAGAATGGCGCTGTGTTCACTGACATCGAGAGCTACCTGAAGTACTTCGACGGGGCGCACCGCCGCACCGTCCGCGATATCGGAGGGCTGCCGCCGGAGGCCGAGCCCTTCCGGCCGGCGACGGGCGAGGGCGAGAACGCCTGGGGCATCGGTGACATCGTCCGGCACATGGCCGGCTCGCGGCTGTACTTCTCGCGCGCCTACCGCGGCGAGGGCTGGCTCTTCGATGGGCCGCTGCTCCCGGTCAACGAGCAGGCCGACTGGGTGCCGGTCCTGGAGGAGTCCTCAGCGGAGTTCCGGCGGCGTCTGGAAGGCACCCCGGCGGAGTGGCTGGCGCGCCGCGTCCCGATGATCGATACGGACGGCACGCTGGCCGGCTGGCGCATCCTCATGATGTGTCTGGAGCATGAGGTACACCACCGCTCCCAGGTGGACACCTACGCCGGGCTCCAGGGCTGGCCCGTCCAGCACATCTACGGGCGGTCGGCGGAACAGGTGGGGCTGGCGCGCGAGCGGCAGCGGCGCCTGCACGAGGGCTGAGTCTGCCTGCCGTGGGCTCCCCGCCCTGACCCACGCAGTGCGCCGGGCGCCGCACTCCGGTCAGGGCAGGGCTGACCTACGGCGTCGTGCCTGCTACAGCTTCATCTCGCTGGAGTGGCCGGGGAACATGCGGGCCTTGGGGTCCACTTTCATCTTGGCGGCGTTGGCGGCAACGGCGGCCTGTCCGAACCCGGTGACGATCAGGTTCATGGGGGTCGACCCGTCCACTGCCGCGATGTCGCCGGCGGCGAAGACGCCGGGCAGGTTAGTCTCCATGTGTCCGTCCGTGCGGATGTGGCGGTTGTCGGCCATCTCCAGGCCCCAGCTAGTGATCGACCCCAGCGCGGCCTTGAACCCGATGTTGATGAGGACGATGTCCACGTCCAGCTCGCGCTCTTCGCCCGTGCGGCTTTCGTAGATCACCGCCTTGCGCACCGTGTCGTCGCCGTCGATGCGTTTCAGCTCCCAGAACGTGAGGATGGGGATATCCGTGAGGTGCAGCGCGGCCAGGCTGGACTCGTGCGCCCGGAACACGTCCCGCCGGTGGATGAGCGTGATGTGCTGCGCCCAGTCCTTCAGGTTCAGGCACCAGTCGACAGCGGTATCGCCGCCGCCGACGATCAGGATCCGCTTGGCCCGGAACGGCCGCTTGTCCTTGACGAAGTAGTAAACGCCGCGGTCCTCGAACTCCCTCACGCCCGGACGGTCGACCCGGTTCGGCTCGAAAGCGCCGATGCCGCTGGTGATGACGACCGTGCGGCTCAGGTGCGCCGTGGTCACGGTGCCCACCCGCCAGACCTCTTCATCACCGGCCTGCTTGCGGGTCAGTGTCTCGATGCGTTCGCCGTAGACGAATGTGGGCTGGAAGAGCGCCGTTTGCTCCACCAGCAGCCGGACAAGGTCCTTGGCCAGCACCTTGGGGTAGCCGGGGACGTCGTAGATGAGCTTCTCCGGGTAGAGGACGGCGAGCTGGCCGCCGGGCTCCGGCAGCGCCTCGACGATCTTGGTCTTTAGCTCGCGGAGGCCGGCGTAGAAGGCGGTGAAGAGGCCGGTCGGCCCGGCGCCGATTATCGTGATGTCGTAGATATCGTCCTGGTCAGGCATGCAGATGTTCAGGCGTCGCCAGATGGCTCCAGTCGCGCCCATTATCTATCGTACAGGTTTCGGGCGCTACGGTCGTGCTATCTGCGGGAACGCCTGGAACCGGCGGCCGGCCTAGTATCGCTTGTCCTCCAGGTCCTCGCCGAACCAGATCTCCGGCTGGCCCTGTACTCCCGCCTGCTCCATCGCCGCTCGCAGGTCGGCCGACGCCGCGAACTGCTGCGCCCGCGTCACGTCTGTCGATCGGAGCGCGATGATGATCACGTTCGGGTCCAAAGCGTCCCTGTGCAGGCTGTGGCCGGTGAAGCCGGCCTTCACGCGGGTCGCCTGGTGCTCATCGACTGCAGCCTTCCACCGGGCATAATCGGCCACCCGGTGCCGGATAAACATGCTCGCCATTTTCAAACCTCCTTGTCGGTGTAGCCGGCTGTTGGCTGGTGGCTCGCAGTTCCTAGTTCTTAGATCGTCTCCATGTACTCGCCGATGGCGTCGATGTGCACACTGCTAACCGCTATCTCCGGCGCGTAGACGATCTCGTCCGCCGCCCATACCAGCGTCGGCTTGCCCTGGCGGGACACCCCGATCACCCGGTTGAGCACGTTCATAATGTTCTCGTTGATGCGCAGTGTGTTGGGTTTGACTGGCTCTGCCAGCCGCCCGTTGCGGATGACGTAGGAATCGGCGACCACGGTCCCCGTGAAGTCCCCGGCGCGGAGGCCGTTCACCGGGTACGTGTACCAGATGCGCCCGATGTACAACCCATCGCCCACGAGCTTGCAGATGGCCTCCGTGGACTCGATCTCGCCCGGGATGATGACGTTCGTGGGGTGGATACCCGGCTGAGAATCGAAGTGGCGGCCGCCGCCGCGGGCGAAGCGGAAGCCGTTGCGTGGCACGAAGGCCGACGCCCACTCCTGCGGGTCGGCGCCCAGCTTCTCGCGCGCCTTGGGGTCGTTCTGGATGCGCTGCGACTCGTAGTGGTTGGAGAGCAGCCCTACCAGTTTGCCGCCCTTGATCAGGTGGGTGCGGCCGGTGGGCAACCCTTCGCAGGTGATCCCCTTGGAGCCGACGAGGCCGGGCGCGGCACCGTCGTCGTAGATGCTGAACTTGGGCGAAGCGACCGGCTGGCCGAGCTTCCCCATGAACGGCGAACCGGCGGCGTAGAAGGTACTCGTGTCCAGGCCCGGCATCACGATGTAGTGCAGGATCTCCATCACCGCTTCCCGGCCGAACACCACCTTGTAGTCGCCCGTTGGCAGCCGGACGCCGCCGATGCCGGCGATGGCGGCCTGCGCCGCCTCGCGCCCGGCCTCGTCGGTGAACCCGGCGAGCGTGGTGGAGGCGGCGTACCCGCTCCCTTTGGACTCCTCCCGCTCCACCATCGACGTGATGAAGGACATGAGCAGCGTCGATTCGTCGCTCTGCACCTCCGGCATGGCGGACGAGCAGACAGCCATGCGTTCCTGCAGGATCGTGACGTCGCCGCTGATGATCAGCCCTAGCTCGCGCAGGCGGTCCGGGCTGCCGACGATGTCCGCCAGCGGCTCCGATGTCTGGAAGACGCGCAAGGCGCCGTTGACCACGCGCCAGCCGGCTTCCGCCAGGTCGGCGTCCTTAATATCCATCAGCTGCGGGTCGTGGTAGTTCTTGAGCTGGCGCTGCTCGCCCGTGGGCCGGGCCAGCGATTTGAACTCGGGGTCGGCGGAGGCGCCTTTGCGCGCCTTGTCCAGCGCCGAACGCACGCCTTCGATGCTGATGTCGGACGTCTCTGAGCCGAAGCCGACGCGGTGAATGCCGCCGTCGACTCGGAAGGCGGCCTGGACGCCGATGCCGAAGTTGACCACGGACTTCGGCTCCTCGACGCCGTTGCAGGGGATGTGCGAGGTGTAGTTGAGCCGCGTCAGGAGGACGCCGTTGGAGGCGGTGAAGACCTCCGCCTCCTCGATATCGCGCTGGGAGCGGAGGAAGGCCAGGCCGTCGGCGGCGGCTTTCTGCAGTTGCGGTAATGGGATCATGGGGTTACTCCTCTTGCGGTTGTTGAGGCTGGATGGCGCGCCCACCGTGGGCGACCGTTGTGACCCACCGCCCATCCCCACACCAGATTCCTTCGCGAAGATGCGGCCGACCGCGAGAGGGCGGCATGGCCGCTCAGAATGACAGGGGGCGGGATCTCGCGCTGGGAGCGGAGGAAGGCCAGGCCGTCGGCGGCGGCTTTCTGCAGTTGCGGCAGCGGCATCATTTGCTATCTCCTAATACTTGACCTTGCGCACGATCATATGCCGGGCAGTGCGCGAGGCGCTCCGACCCGTTCGCCCTGAGCCTGTCGAAGGGCTTCGTTTCATGCCCCTCGCTCCGTGTGCTTGCCGCCCCGAGCCAGCAGCCTGACTCGCTCCCAGTTCTCCAGTATGAGCGCCTCTTTCTTGGCTCTCGACCATCCCTTCAACCGCCTCTCGGAGGCCAGGGCCTCTTCCCTTGTTGGGAATTCTTGCACACAGACGAGGCGGACGGGCCTCCGGCCTTCGGTGTACCCGGGGATCTTGCCGGCGTTGTGCTGCGCGATGCGACGCTGGAGGTCATCCGTGTGCCCTACATAATACGAGCGGTCCACGCAGCGGAGGATGTATACGTAGAAGCTCATGCTTTCACCAAACCAGCGCAACGAAGCCCTTCGACAGGCTCAGGGCGAACGGAACATAAGTCACCTCGGGAACCCCTCCGCGCCGCCGCCTACCGTGATCACGCAGCCGGTGGTGTGCGCGGAACGGTCCGATGCCAGCCACAGCGCCGCCTCTGCCACGGCCTCGGGCGGGACGGTGGCTTCGCGCAGGACGCTGCGCTCGGCGTAGCGCTGGAGCATCTGCTCCTCGCTGACGCTGGCCCGCTTGGCGCGCTCTTTGAGCACGCCGCGAAACATCGGCGTGTCGACGGCGTCGGCGTTTAT
>JBGQEU010000083.1:0-6412 GCA_041496525.1 Dehalococcoidia bacterium | reverse complement strand
TGGCACTGGGAGCCGCCGGTCCCCATGTCCATAATCGAGCTGATCCAGGCTGGGAACCTCTCGGCCCGTCTTGCCGCCCTCTTCTGGGTGGCTCTGGAGCGCGGCGCCTCCCTCATCGTCGCCGCCGATCCGCCTTCTTCCGGCAAGACCACCACCCTCAGCGCCCTCCTCTCCTTCACGCCGCCGGACACGGCCGTCTACTTCACCCGCGGTGAGGGCGAGACCTTCGCTCTCCCCCCCAACTCTCCCGCCTACCGCACGTACCTGCTGATCAACGAGATGAGCGACCACATCCCCGTCTACACCTGGGATGACCACGCCCGCCGGGCCTTCGAACTGCTGGCGGAGGGCTACTCGCTGGCCACCACGATGCACGCCGACAGCGTGCAGGGCGTGCTGTCCCAGCTGGAAGGCGATCTGAGCATCCCGCGCCGCCAGATCGCCAACCTCACCTTCATCGTCCCGCTGTTCATCGGCCAGCGCCAACGTGTCGTCCGCCGCGTCAACGAGGTCGCCTTCGTCCAGCCCAACGGCGCTGACCTCTCGCTCCAGACCATCGCGTCCTGGCGGCCGGAGCAGGACGACTTCCAGCTGCTGGCGGAGGCGTCGCAAGTGGAGACGCTGGCCCGCTGGGCGCAGCTTACCCCCGCCGAGCTGATGGATGAGATCGAGCGCCGCGAGGAGTTCCTGCGCGGGCTGGACAAGGCCGGGACGACATCGGTCCCGGAAGTGGTAGCCGCTGTCGAGGGCTACTACGAGGAGGTTGTCCGCGGCGGCGATCGGCGCTAGCTACTGCCCGAGCAGCTGCGCCGCCGCGCTTTTCCAGTCAGAGAAGTCGGCAAAGACGAGGCGCGCGCCGGCGGCCTTCAGATCATCCACCGAGTAGCTGCCGGTAGCCACGCCAACGCCCACGACCCCGTTGTCCAGGGCCGACGACACATCGTGCGGGGTGTCCCCCACGACCAGAATGTCCCCCGGCCGCGCGCCGTCCGCGAGCTGGGCGATGGCGGATTTCACGATCGCCGTGCGGTCCACGCTCTCCTCGCCGAAGCCGCCGCCTGAGAAGAACCGGCCGAGCCCGTAGTGTTCCAGCTTGAGGCGCGCCGACTCGCTGAAGTTGCCGGTCGCCAGGCCCAGCCGCGCCTGCCCGGCCGCCAGCGTCTCCAGCAGCTCCGGGAAACCGGGCATCAGATGGCCCTCGCGCTCCCGCAGCGTGCGCGGCAGGATCGAGTAGTACCGGCGCGTGAAATCCGGGAGGAAGGTCTCGCAGCCGCCCTCGATGTTGTGGGAGGACAGACCCTCCTGCAGGATGTAGCGGTCGGTACGGCCGCTGAACTCCACGCGGGCAAAGCCATCGCTGATACCGAACATCTCGTTGAAGGCCAGGTTCATGGCCAGGCCGCCGGCGCCGCCGCTATAAAGCAGCGTGTTATCGATGTCAAAAAGGATGACGCGGGGCATCTATTTGGCGACCGGCTGGCCCGCCTTGACCCAGGCGTCCGTGCCACCTTCCAGATTGTACAGGCGTGTCAGGCCCGCCGCTGCCGCCATTTCGCAGGCCAGCGCGCTCCTCTGGCCCACCGCGCAGACGAAGATGAGGTCCTTGTCGCGCGGCAGTTCTTCCCGCCGCGCGAAGACCGTCGCCACCGGGATCAGCGCGGCGTCCGGCACGTGGCCGGCGTTGTATTCGTGGGGCTCCCGCACGTCGACGACAGCGGCGCCGTTCGCCACCATCTCTTTGGCTTCGTTCACGTCAATGCGCGTAAACGGCTCTCTGGGGTCTTTTCTGGCCATGGGCGGGACTCCCTCCTGGCTGCTCCGATTCAGGATCCGCTTCCGGATTTGGCATCGGAATAGTTCCTTTATTGATTGTAGCGTTCTATCCAGACAATTGACAGGGGGATACCCTTTGGTGATGATTCAGGGCGATAGGAGGAGCCGTGGCTGAACAGGCCCAGATCAACGAGCTGAAGGAGAAGCTAACAGCAGAACGCCAGCGGCTACTCAGCGCGCTCGAGGCCCTGAGCGAGGAAGACGCCTCTGCCTCGCGGAAGCCCGGAGACTGGACGCCCAAGCAGCAGATGTCCCACCTGTGCGAAATGGAGACGGCCTACCGCGCCTGGGTGGAACGGGCGCTGGAAGAGGACGGCGCTGTCGTCGACGGCGTGCGCGGAGAGCGGCCCGCTATACCTCTGGAAGGGGCCGCCAAGCACTCCGTAGCCGAGCATGTGGCCGAGATGCGTCGCCAGCGCGCCGGGACGATGGCCGTGATCGAGGCCATGCGCGCCGCAGACTTCGATCGCCGGGCCAGCAACCAGCTCTTCGGTTCCCTCACCGCCATGCAATGGCTGCGCTCCTACTACCGCCACGACCGCATGCACTACGACCAGGTGCGCGGCGAAGAGCCCGCCTACAAGCCGCAGTTCAAGAGCGGCGGGGAGCCGGACCAGCGCCGCGGGCCCCGCATCTGACCCGATGCCCCGGCCCAGGGTCTACGTCACCCGCCACCTGCCCGGCGGCGCGCTCGATCTCCTGTCCGCCCAGGCGATCGTAGAGCTATGGCCCGGCGACCTGCCGCCCCCACCGGGCGAACTGAGGCGTCAGGCCGCTTCTTCCGATGCCCTGCTAACGCTTCTCACCGATCGTATCGACGCTGAGCTGCTGGGTCAGGCCGGCCGGCTGCTCGTCGTCAGCAACATGGCCACCGGGTTCGACAACATCGATATCGAGGCCGCCAGCCGCTGCGGCGTCCTCGTCACCCGCACGCCCGGCGTCCTCAGCGAGACCACCGCGGACTTCGCCTTCGCCCTGATCCTCGCCGCCGCCCGCCGTGTCGTCGAGGCCGACCGGCACGTCCGACAGGGGCTGTGGAAGACCTGGGGCCCGGAGACCATGCTCGGCCATGACGTCCACGGCGCCACGCTGGGGATCATCGGCATGGGCGGCGTCGGGCGGGAGGTGGCCCGCCGTGCCCGCGGCTTCGGCATGCGCATCGTCTACAACTCCCGCACCCCGAAGCTGGCCCTCGAGCGACGGTACCGCATGCCCTTCCTGCCCCTGGACGAACTCCTCCGGCAATCTGACTTCGTGACCCTACACGCGCCGCTCACGCCGGAGACACGGCATCTTATCGGCCGGCCTCAGCTCGCTCTCATGAAGCCCACCGGCGTCCTCGTGAACACCGCGCGGGGCCCGCTGGTCGACCAGGCGGCGCTGTTCGACGCCCTTCGCGACGGCCGCATCGCCGCCGCCGCCCTCGACGTCACCGACCCGGAGCCCATCGCGCCCGGCGACCGGCTGCTCTCCTTGCCCAACGTCATCGTTACCCCCCACATCGCCAGCGCCAGCATCGCCACCCGCGCCCGCATGGCCATGCTGGCCGCCGAGAACCTCGTGCAGGCTCTCCGTGGCGTAGTCTCCAGGCACGCCGTGAACCGGCAGATCCGGCGCCAGTGGCAGGCCAGGATACGCAAGCGCCTCCCTCTGCCTTGACACCGTCCGGTACGGATGCTATCGTCGCGCTGTTGAAATTGAAGGCCCGGCCGTACGAGGGGCGTGGGCCTCTTTCCTTGTTTGGGATGCCCTGAATGCCTCAAGATGGCGGAAACCTATGGCTGGCCAAGGCGCTCTGGGATGTCGGCGCCGTCCAATTCGGCGACTACACCATGGGGCGTACTACGCAGCACTCTCCGGTTTATGTAAACCTACGCCTCCTTGTCAGTAACCCACGCGCGCTGAGCCGGGCCGCCCGCGTCATGCATGAGGAGGTCCAGACCCTTCAGGCCATGCGACACCCGCACTTACGCCCCTTTCGCCGCGTGTGCGGCATCCCCTTCGGCGGCCTCCACCTGGCCACCGCCTTTTCCCTTCGCAGCCGCGTGCCGATGATATACATCCACCCGGCCAAGGAGCGCAACGGCAGCCGCGTGTTTGTCGAGGGCCGCTACGAAGCGGGCGAAACCGTCCTGCTCATCGATGACCTCGTGACCAGCGGCGGCGGCATCGTCGAAACCGCCGAATTCCTGCGCCGCAACGCCGGCCTCCAGGTCAAGGACGCGCTGGTGCTGCTGGACCGGCAGGAAGGCGCCGGAGAGCTGCTGCGTGAGAAGGGCTATAACCTCATCTCCATCCTCGGCCTGGAAACCATGCTCAACTACCTCATGGCCAGCGGCCTCATAGAAGAAGAGCGGTACAAGGCCAGCATGGAGTATATCCAGAGGCGGCGGGCAGAACACGGCGGCTAACGACGGCCGCGTTCCATGACTGCCGGGCGCTGGTCTTACCTGCCAAAGTCACTCCGGCGGTTTCCCTCGGTGCGCTAAGCTGATAGGGGAACTGAAGGAGTCATGGCCGGCCGTTCTGCGCGCTACTCCCGGGACGGGGTGATAGAGTGGGCAGTCGCGTGAACATAAGGCTCCCCTCGTGGATCTGGATACCGCCGGTTATCCTCGTCGCCGCGTTCTCCGTCTCCTGTGGGGGAGGCGACGATGGCCCGGCTGCAGACCGGGCCGGCACCTCCCCCAGCGTCTCCTGCGACCCCTTCCTGGAGATGAGCAGCTATCGCTACAGTGTCAAAGTCAAGCTCCAAGAATCGGCCCCCTCCACGGCCGCCTCCAGCCAGGCGACTCCCGCTCCGCTGAGCGCCCTCACGCAGGCGCTCGGCGCCCTCTTCTCCGATTTCACTCTGGACGGTGCCTACGTCGCGCCCGACCGGTCACAGGCGATCCTCCGCTTCCAGGCCGAAGAGCTGGAGTTCCGCACGATCGGCGACAAGAGCTGGGTGCGCATGGGCGCCGCCTGGCAGGACGAGAAGCCCAGTGACACGGGGCTGCTGACGCCCACGGTCATCTGTCAGCAGGTGGTCTCCGAGATCGCCCCATCGCTCAACGCAGGCGCCTCTGACCGCCAGACGGCAAACGGCATCGATACCGATCACTACCGCCTGGACCAGACCGGCCTGCAGCGTCTGCCCCCTGTCCTCGGCGCCCGCCTGCCGCAGCAGTACGCCCTCGATCTCTGGCTGGCGCGCGACGGCAACTGGCCGGTCCAGCTGCAGATCGACTCATCGGACGTGGACGAGCGAGGCCAGCCCGTCGGCTTTCGCCTATCGATGAGCGTGCGCGATATCGCCGATAAGGGGATCAGTATCGAGCCGCCGGTGCCTTAACAGGCTGCTGAAAAACGGCGAGTGCAGAGCGGCGAAGCCCCGGAGCCTGTCCTGAGTCCTTCCCTGGAAGGATCGAAGGGCCGGGGGTCTGGGGGTGTCCCCCAGATTCAATTCTCAACCTTGGGGAGGAGGGCGGGGAGCCATAGGTTGGTTTTCAGCACCGTGTTAGAGGAGGCGACGTATCGCTTTGCGGCCCGGGCGCGGGTCATAATTCGACTTGAACTGGTCCAGCTGATGACGTTCGATCAGATACTTCCCAGCGAAGAGCACCGCCGGCACCTTCTTCTGCTTGATGAGCCGGCGCAGGCTCTGCGGATGGATATTCAGGATGCGGGCGGCATCTACCAGGTCCAGATAGTTGTCAAACGGCTCGACTGCCATACCGTCACTCCACTAAGACGCTAAGACGCGTGAATGATTCTAGCACAGGTTGTCAATATTCCGCTCAAACCTGTGGCCGGTCGTATCCAGGAGTGTGATATTCTGGGTCCGCCGCCATGGACGACAAAGCGAAGACCCAGGAGCCGGCACTGAAGCGGAGGGCCCCCGAGGCGGGCGCTGACGGCGCTCAGGTGGGCGGGCGTCCACGCCAGCGCCCTGCCTCCTTCATGACCGCCTCCGGCCGGCCGGTGCGCAGGGTCTACGACCCCACCGACGTCCCCGGCCTGGACTACCAGCGCGACCTCGGCTCGCCGGGTGAGTACCCCTTCACCCGGGGTATCCACCCTAGTGGCTACCGGGGCAAGCTCTGGACGATGCGCATGTTCGCCGGCTTCGGAAGCGCCGAGGAGACGAACGCCCGCTTCCGCTACCTGCTCTCGGAGGGGAACGTGGGGCTCTCCATCGCCTTCGACATGCCCACACTGTACGGCTACGACACAGACGCGCCCGAGGCCACCGGCGAGTTCGGGAAGTGCGGTGTCGCCGTCTCCTCCCTGGCCGATATGGAGATCCTGCTGGACGGGCTGCCGCTGGGCGAAATCACCACCTCCATGACCATCAACTCCCCCGCCGCCGTCATCTGGGCCATGTACATCGCCGCCGCCGAGAAGCGCGGCGTCCCCCGCCGCCAGCTGGCTGGCACCCTCCAGAACGACATCCTCAAAGAGTTCATCGCCCAGAAAGAATTCATCTTCCCACCCGAGCCTTCCATGCGTCTGGTCGTCGACACTATCGAGTTCGGCTCCCGGGAGATGCCAAAGTGGAACACCATCAGCGTTTCCGGTTACCACATCCGGGAGGCCG
>JBGQEU010000082.1:0-6412 GCA_041496525.1 Dehalococcoidia bacterium | reverse complement strand
GACTGGCGAGGATGTCAAACGACAGATCGGCCGCGCCCCAGCCATTACCTGAGGTTCGCGGTAGTTAGCCCCAAGGGGTATGCGCGAGCCCGCCGGCTTAGCAAAAGGGCCGAAAAGTCCGAAAGTTGCTGACGACGTACATATTGACTCCACCCGCGCAGGGGTTCAATATATCGCTCAGCAAGTTCACGGGGAGGCGTCTATCGAGCAGACTTAAGCGTCGGAGCGGGACGGCTGTCCGGGGTGGGCGCTAGCACGCACAGTTAGCAATAATCGATCCTTTCGTCGCGCCTGCTAGCACACTCACAGCTCCTCCCTCTCCCTTCATCCCCTTCGGGGCCATACCTGTTTTCGCGGGACGGCGGCTTTGTGCCGCCGTATGGAGGGTTAGCCTTGCTGGCGAAGGAGTTAGAGCGCGCGCCCAACCTCCACGATGCGTTCGCGCACTGCCGGAGGATCGCGCTTGGCCACTACGAAAACTTCAGCATAGCCTCGTGGCTGTTGCCGCGCGGCCTGCGTCCCCACATGTACGCACTCTACGCGTACTGCAGGGGCGTCGACGACCTCGGCGACGAGGCTGACGGCGACCGCCTGACGCTGCTCGACGGCTGGGAGGCCGAACTACGGCGCTGCTACCGCGGCACGCCCGGCGATATCCGGTTCGTGGCGCTGCAGCAGACCATCCGCACGTTCGACATTCCACCGGAACCTTTCGAGCGCCTGATCGAGGCGAACCGGCGGGACCAGACCGCCGCGCGCTATGAGACGTTCGGCGAATTGCTGGAATACTGCACGCATTCAGCGAACCCGGTGGGCCGCCTGGTGCTCTACGTCTTCGGCTACCGGGACGCCGAGCGGCAGCGGCTGTCCGACGCCACGTGTACCGCTCTGCAGCTCACGAACTTCTGGCAGGATGTCTCAGTTGACCTGCAGAAGGGCCGCATCTACATACCGCTGGAGGACATGCGCACCTTCGGCTACGGCGAGGCGGACCTGCTGGCCGCCCGGGAGACGGAAGCATTCCGGCGCCTGATGTCATTCCAAGCCGCCCGCACGCGGGATCTCTTCCGAGAAGGACTCGGCCTCATTCAGACGGTGCGCGGGCGGCTGCGCATGGACCTGCGCCTGTTCTCGCTCGGTGGCCTCGCGGTGCTGGACGCCATAGAACGGGCGGACTACGGCCTGCTCTCGCGGCGGCCACGGCTGGGCAAACTGCGCAAGGCAA
Organism: Dehalococcoidia bacterium; assembly: GCA_041496525.1. Lineage (GTDB taxonomy): Bacteria > Chloroflexota > Dehalococcoidia > SM23-28-2 > RBG-16-64-32 > JBGQEU01. Next base: position 5,187 of record JBGQEU010000082.1, on the reverse strand, counting down.
CGCTGGCGCTCCGGGGCCTGATCCCGGTGACGCTGGCGGTCAAGGAGGCGAAATGAGGGACGGACTGGAACCCGCCTACGAATATTGCCAGGAACTGACTAAACGGGAGGCCAAGAACTTCTACTACGGCTTCGTCCTGCTGCCCAACGAGCAGCGCCGCGCCATCTACGCCGCCTACGCCTTCGCGCGCCATTGCGACGACATCGCCGACGATGGGCGCTCCTCCGAGGCAGCGGCCACCGGGCTGAAAGAGTATCGGCGGTGGCTTGACTGCTGCCTGGCAGGCGAGCCGGACGGGCCCGTCTTCATAGCCCTCAAGCACGCCATCGATTCCTACTCGATCCCGGACCGCTACTTCGACGACCTGATTGACGGCGTGGAGATGGACCTGACGAAGACCCGCTACAACACCTTCGAGGAGCTGAAGGAATACTGCCGGCTGGTGGCCTCCGTCGTCGGCCAGATCTGCATCGAGATCTTCGGCTACCGCGGCGGCGAGCGCGCCCGTGCCCGCGCCGCAGACCTCGGCATCGCCCTCCAACTGACCAACATCCTGCGCGACATCCGCGAGGACGCCGAACGCGGCCGCATCTACCTGCCGCTGGACGAGATGGAGACGTTCGGCTACAGCCAGGAAGAGCTGCTGGCGGGGAAGGTGACCCCTGCGTTCAGGCGCCTGATCGCGTTCCAGGCGGACCGCGCGCACCAGTACTACGAAAGCGGCCGCAAGCTACTGCCACGGCTGCCGCGCCGGGCCCGCGCCTGCGTGGGCGCCATGGCCGGCATCTACCGCAGCATCCTGGAAGAGATAGAGCGCGACCCCGGCATCGTCTTTGAGCGGCGAGTGAGCCTGAGCACCGGCCAGAAGCTGGCGCTGGCCGGGCGGGAGCTGGTGAGGAGCGTGGTGGCTTGAGCCGCTCGACGGCGGTGATCGTGGGCGGCGGGCTGGCCGGCCTCACGGCGGCATGCGAGCTGGCGGACGCCGGCGTGCAGGTGACCGTGCTGGAAAAGCGCCCCTTCCTGGGTGGGCGCTCCTACTCCCACCACGACAAGTCCACCGGCATGGAAGTGGACAACGGCCAGCACGTGTTCCTGGGCTGCTGCACGGAATACATCGGCTTCCTGAAACGGCTCGGCGTGTCCCGCCACACCCATCTGCAGAAGCGCCTGCGCGTGCCGGTCATCGATAAGGTCTGGGGCACGAGCCTCCTCCGCAGCGCGCCACTGCCGGCGCCCCTGCACCTGATGCCCTCGCTGCTGCGCTTCAAGCCGCTGTCACCACTGGAGAAGCTGGCGGCGGTGTACGCCTTCGCCCACGTCCGCTCCGCCGGCCGCGCGAACTCTCCGGAGATCGACAACATCACGTTCGAGGAGTGGCTGCGCAGGCGGCGCCAGAGCCCCCACGCGATCCGGAGCCTCTGGAACCTGATCATCCAGCCGACGCTGAACGACGACGCGTCGCGGGTAAGCGCGGACCTGGCGCTGATGGTGTTTCAGGAGGGGTTCCTGCGCTCTGCGCACGGCGCCAACGTGGGCTGGGCGAAGGTGGGACTCACGTCTTTGCTCGGCGACGCCGCCCGCCGCTACATCGAAGCGCGCGGCGGCGAGGTGCGCACCGGCGTTGACGTACGCGGCGTCGAGGCGCAGGACGGAGCGGTGCGCGTGTTGGTGGACAGCGCAGCGGTCAGCGCAGACCGCTGCGTGCTCGCGGTTCCTCCGGACGCCCTCCTGTCGCTGCTCCCGAAGCCTTTGGCAGAGGACCCCTTCTTCTCACGCGTCTCAGACATCACCACCTCGCCCATCGTCAACGTGCACCTGTGGTATGACCGGCCGGTGTGGCAGGGCGCGTTCGCCGCCTTCCTGAACACGCCGCTGCAGTGGGCGTTCAACAAGACGCGCCTCTGGAAGCTGGCGGACGGCGGCCAGTACATCGATATCTCGCTCAGCGGCGCGCACGATTTCGTGCCCATGCCGAACGCCGAGATCGTGGGGATGTTCCGCAAGGAGATGGACGTCCTCTTCCCGGAGGCGCGCGGGGCTCACGTCACACGCGCGCTCGTGGTCAAGCAGCGGGACGCCACATTCGCGCCAAGACCGGGGGTACGCGCGCTCAGGCCCTCCCAGGAGACGCCGCTTCCCGGCCTCTACCTGGCCGGCGATTGGACGGACACCGGCTGGCCCGCAACCATGGAGAGCGCCGTGCGCAGCGGCCTTCTGGCGGCGCAGCGCATCCTGGACAGCGCGCCGGCATCTTCGCGAAAGGAGGTGATGGCTCCTGCTTGACCGGCAGCCCGCCCCCTACAGCAATTGTCGTTCCATTGTGAATCAGGAGCTACCAATGGGTGTGACGAGGTCGACGGAGATAGTCGACGATTTGAGCGAATCCGGCTTCCAGGTAATTGTTTACGGGCGCGAAGATGACCCGGAAGTGCGCAACCTGGTGGGGCACAGCAAGACCATCGCGCTTCAGGACCCGGAGAAAGACCTGATGTTCCGCACGCGCAAAGTGGCGCTCCTGCGCCAGCGCACGGAACAGCGGGATTCCTTCGCGGACTTCGTATCCCGGTTCGTGGCCCACAACATCACGCACATCTATGAGCTAAGAGTCATCAACACATTACCGCAGGAGGCGCTGGAGGATGGCCGAAGGCGCCGGAGGAATGGAGGCTAGCGTGCAAACGGAGAGTCTGACCAAGAACGGCGCCACCGCGGCCCCGCGCCTGACCGCGGGCCTGAAGACCACCTCACAGACGCTGCAGATCAGGACAGAGCGGGGACCCCAGTTCATCGATATCACGGCGCACGTTGAGGACGCCATCCAGCAGGCCGGCCTGCAGAACGGCTTCGCGCTGGTCTTTTCTAAGCACACCACGGCCGCCATCCGCATCAATGAGGCGGAGCCGCACCTGATCCGCGACATGGAAGAGATGCTGGAGAAGGTGATCCCGGCCGCGCACGACTACGGTCACAACCGCCATGCCCACGCGGTCTCCGTAGACGGCGAGCTGCCGAACGGCCACTCGCACTGCCAGCACCTGCTGCTCGGAGCCAGCGAGGCGGTGCCCGTGGTGGACGGCCAGCTCATGATCGGGCGGTGGCAGCGCGTGTTCCTGGTGGAGCTGGACCACGCCCGCGATAGGGAAGTTCTCATTAGCTTGATTGGGGAGTGAGGAGGCACGGGCTATGGCAGGCAGACCCCTTATGTTATCGGCAAAGCTTAGCTGGTATCTGTTCAAGCAGAAGGTCAAGGGCCGCAAGCGCTTCCCCTTGACCATGATCCTGGAGCCAATGGAGGACTGCAACCTGACCTGCACCGGCTGCGGGCGCATCCGCGAATACGAGCAGATCCTGGACCACAAGCTCACCGTGGACGAGTGTCTGCGCGCGGTGGAGGAGTGCAATCCGCCTGTCGTCTCCATCGCCGGCGGAGAGCCGCTCATGCACCCGCAGATCGGCGACATCGTGGCGGGGATCATCAAGCAGAAGCGCTTCGTCTACCTCTGCACAAACGCGCTGCTGTACAAGGGGGCGATGAAGGTGATCAAGCCCTCGCCGTACTTCTCGTTCGTCGTCCACCTGGACGGCCTCAAGGAGACGCACGACATCGCCGTGGAGCGCAAGGGCGTGTACGAAGTGGCGGTCAAGGCCATCGAGGAGTTCCGCAAGGCCGGCTATCGCGTCTGCACAAACACCACGCTCTTCAGCGGCAACAAGCCGCAGGAGTACCACCGCCTCTTCGCCATGCTGAACGATATGGGCGTGGAAGGCATGATGGTGGCGCCCGGATTCCAGTACAAGGAAGTGGCCCAGCACGACATCTTTCTCCAGCGCGAGGAGGCGCGCTCCTTCTTCCGCCGCATCTTTGAAGGCTGCCGGGAGGGCGTGCGCTTCTACAACAACCCGCTCTACCTGGACTTTCTGATGGGCAAGCGCGAGTACGAGTGCTCCCAGTGGACAACGCCCACCTTCACGCCCGCCGGCTGGCGCAAGCCCTGCTACCTGATAGCAGACGAGCACGTGGGGAGCTTCACGGAGCTGATGGAGACGACGGACTGGAAAGCGTACGGCTTCGGGAAGGACCCTCGCTGTGACACCTGCATGATGCACTGCGGCTACGAAGGCTCCGCCGTCCAGGACGCGCTCTCCCATCCGAAGGCGTTCGCGGAGCTGGCGTGGCGGTCCATGCGGCCGGGGATCGGCCACAAGAACGGCAAGGCGCCCGAGAGGGAAGAGCCGGCCAAGGAAGAGGCGACCGCCTCTTGATCGCCATCTTCGCAGCGATGCAGCCCGAGGTGAGCGCCTGTCTGGGCTGCTTCGCCGCCCGTGAGGATACGGCGCTGGCCGGTTACCCCGCCGTCCGCGGCGACCTGGCCGTAGTCTGCCAGACCGGCATGGGCCGCCGCGCCGAGCAGTGCGTCGCCGCGGTGCTGCCGGCACTATCGCCATCCGCTGTGCTTTCCGTAGGCGTGGCCGGTGGCCTGCACCACGACCGCCGGGCCGGCGAGATCATACTCTGCGAACGCGTGGACCATGCGGAAGCGCGGGGGTCTGCGCCGGAGGCCAAGCCGGCTACGAGTAGCCCCGTGCTGATCGAAGCGGCGCAGGGATTGGCGCACGAGATTGGTCTGCCGGCGCGCCCCGGCTCCTGCGTCACCGTGGACAGCGTGGCATGGACGCCCGCCGAAAAGAGCGACCTCCACAGTTGGCTAAGCCACGATGTCGTCGAGATGGAGAGCTACTGGATAGGGCTTGCGGCGGCGGCACGCGGCCTTCCTTTCCTCGCCGTGCGAGTCGTCTCGGACCAGGCGGGCGACCAGCTCGTGGACTCGGGATCTTTGAAGGACGACGGTTCGTTCGACCAGGTGGGCTTCCAGGCCTTCATGCGGGAGCGGCCGGACCTGATCCCGGTCTTCACCCAGCAGATGGAGCGCAACCGCCTGGCGATTGCCAACCTGACGGCGTTTGTGACGGCGCTTCTCCCGCGCATTCACACCCTCGTGGCGCGCGAGGCGCTTCATGACTAGCGGGCACAGCGCGCTAAACGGTGGCCTGCGCGCAGCGATCACCCGTACCCAGGACTACTTCCTGCGCAGCCAGCACCCGGATGGCTGGTGGATGGGCGAGCTGGAGACGAACGTCTGCATGGCGGCCGAGTACTTGCTGCTCACCCACTTCCTGGGCGCTCGG
>JBGQEU010000081.1:0-6434 GCA_041496525.1 Dehalococcoidia bacterium | reverse complement strand
TGGGGAAACGGTCATCTGTCGACGCTCCTTCTGGCGACACAGTGAGCGAGGCGTTTTCGTACGGAGGCTGTTCCTTGGAGCACCCGACGGTGGCTGGGGAAGTCGATAACGCGGCTCCGGTCTGTGCGTCGAAGGTCGCCAGGGTCCCGCCGCTCGATCTGCAGGAGTTGCCGCCCTCCACGGACACCTTCCCATCGGCAATGACCGGCGGCCTCATATACGCCATGGGCGGTTGAACCCGCCAGAGCTCCTGTCCCGTCTTGGCGTCCACGGCCATTAAAGTGCCTGGGCTGACGTCGTCACCGCAAGCCTGGGCCGTGAAAATAACGGCTGCCACCAGACCTACCGCTGCCCCCAGTGCTCCTTTCACAGCTATTACACTTGTCCTTTAGGTCAGCGTAGGCGTACTCCGGCAGGCGGATCGAGCGGCGGCGCGGAGCCGGGGGCCGCATACGGCTACTCCCACAGGCCCACCTGCGCCTGCTTTGGCGCCTCGATCCCCAGGTGGGCGTATGCGTGCCGGGTGGCGACCCGGCCGCGCGAGGTGCGCTGCAGGAAGCCGACCTGCATCAGGTACGGCTCGTAGACATCCATGATGGTATCCGCCTCTTCTGAGATTGACGCCGCGATCGTCTCGATGCCGACCGGGCCGCCGTCGAACTTCTCGATGATCGTGCGCAGCACTTTGTGGTCCACCTCATCCAGGCCGAGACCGTCGATATCCAGGCGGGCCAGCGCCTCTCGCGCCACGTTGGCGCTGACGCGGCCGTCGGCGCGGACCTGGGCGTAGTCGCGCACGCGGCGCAGGAGACGGTTGGCGACGCGGGGAGTGCCCCGCGAGCGCGTCGCGATCTCGGCGGCGCCGTCGTCTTCGATGGGCACCTTCAGCAGGGAGGCGTTGCGGCGGATGATGGCGGCGATCGCCTGCTGGTCGTAAAAGTCGAGGCGGTAGACGGCGCCGAAGCGGTCGCGCAGGGGGGCGCTGAGCATGGCGTAGCGGGTGGTGGCGCCGACCAGCGTGAACTTCGGCACGGAGAGGCGGACGCTGCGGGCGCCCGGGCCGCGACCCAGCACGATGTCCAGCGCGAAGTCCTCCATGGCCGGGTACAGCACCTCCTCCGCCGCCCGCGGCAACCGGTGCACCTCGTCGATGAACAGCACGTCGTGCTCCTGCAGGCCGGTGAGGATGGCGGCCAGGTCGCCGGCGCGCTCGATGGCCGGGCCGGAGGTGATGCGCACGGAGACCGACATCTCGACGGCGATGATGTGGGCCAGGGTGGTCTTGCCGAGGCCGGGCGGGCCGTAGAAGAGGAGGTGGTCCAAGGGTTCGTTCCGCTGCTGAGCGGCGGCGATGGCGATGCTCAGGTTGTCCTTCAGCCTCTCCTGGCCGATGAAGTCGGCTAGCCGCCGCGGCCGCAGCGCCGAGTCCAGCGCCTCGTCGTCCTCCTGGGGCTTGCCGGAGATGATCCGCTCGGTGGCCGTCGTTCCCCCTTGTTCGAATGGGTGTGCTATTTGCGGCCCATTATAGGCGGCAGGCGCGGTCCCGTCTATCGGCTTTCGGCAGCCGGGGACAGAACATTAGTGCGGACAGGGCCTTGACAAAGCCGAACGGCCGTTCTATCCTTATCCGCACGGATGTTCTTGTATGAGTAGCCGACTTGAAGACGCAGTGGCCCGCTTTCGCCGCCCGGCTGACGGCGCCTCCCGCACGTCCGACCGCATATCAGCGGCGGCCTTCCGGGCGGCCGTGGAGCAGCGGCTGCGCAACCTGGAACGCGACACGGGCGAGCTGAAAGGGCGCCTGAACGGGCTCATCTTCCTGGTGATCGGCACGGTTGTCACGCAGGTGACGCTGAGGCTGGTGCAGGGGTGATGGCGCGGCCACGCCGGAAACGGGAGGAAGCGTCCGGCGTCCCTGCTGGGCGCCCGCTCCCCGTGGCCGCTCGGCTGTTGCCCGCGCTGCGGCCATATCAGGCGGAGGCCGGGCGGGCCATCGTCGATTCCGTCGTCAACGAGCGCGGCCTCACGTTCTCCGTGGTCATGGCGCGGCAGGCCGGCAAGAACGAGCTGTCCGCCCAGGTGGAGCTGTTCCTCCTGTTGCAGAACGCCCGCCGGCCGCTGGACGCCGTCAAGTGCGCGCCGACCTTCGATCCGCAGGGCCGGATCAGCATGCGCCGGTTGTGGACGCGTATATCCCAGGGCGGGCTGGACGTGCTGGCGAAGAAGGAAGAAGGCCGGGCCATCCGCGTCGGGCGGGCGCGCCAGCTCTTCCTTTCCGCTGAGCCGTCCGCCAACGTCGTCGGACATACCGCCGGGCTGCTGCTGGAGGTGGACGAGGCGCAGGCTGTGGAGCGGGAGAAGTTCGACCGCGAGTTCCGGCCCATGGCGGCCCCCTCCGGCGCCACGATCGTCTACTACGGCACGCCGTGGGATGATTCCACCCTCCTGGAACAAGCGGTGCAATCGCACCTGGAGCTGGAACGCCGGGACGGTATCCGCCGTCACTTCTCTGCCGACTGGGTTGAGGTGGCCGGATACAACCGGGCATACGGCAGCTTCGTGGAGGCAGAGCGGGCCCGGCTGGGCGAAAACCATCCGCTGTTCCTCACGCAGTTCGCCCTGAAGACGGTGTCCGGCGGCGGGCGTCTGTTCAGCGCCGGCCAGCGCGCGCAGCTGCAGGGGCGCCACGTCCGGCAGCAGGCGCCGGCCGAGGGCGAGACGTATGTCGCGGGCCTCGATTTGGGCGGCCAGGAGAACATCGGCGGGCCGGAGAGCAGCGAGCGCGGCCGCGAACACGATGCCACCGTGCTGACCATCGCGCGGGTGGTGGAACCGGCGGCGGATGCCATCGTGCAGGAGTCGCGGCTGGAGGTGCTCGATCACCTGGCGCTGAGCGGCGAGGCGCACGATTCTCTCTTCAGCCGCCTGGCGGATGTCCTGGGCCGGGTGTGGAAGGTGCGGCGGCTGGCCGTGGACGCCACCGGGCTGGGGGAAACGCTGTCGCGGCTGCTGTCAAGAGCGCTTGGCGGGCAGGTCGTGAAGCCGCTGCGCTTCACGGCTGAATCGAAATCGCGCCTGGGTTACGACCTGCTGGCGGCCGTGAACGGCGGCCGGCTCAAGATGTACGCCGCCGACGGCTCGCCCGAGTACACCGAGTTCTGGCGGCAGGCCGAATCGGCGCGCGTCGCCTACCGGCCCAACCGCACGATGAACTTCTTCGTGGATGCCAACGCGGGCCACGACGACTACCTGGTGAGCCTCTCGCTCGCCGTATCGGCCGGTCGCGAGCTGACGCCGGTGCACCGCATCGCCAGGGGACGCATCGGATCGCTGAATTAGGGTATCGGACCAGGAAGGGGGACTGAGATGAGATTAGCCGTGTGGCGGGGAAGCACCCCGGGCGGGAGGCAGCTGGAGATGCGGATCGCACAAGCGATCCCCTTGAGCGCCCGCGTCCGGGCAGACGCCCTGCCGGAGTACACCCGCTATCGTGATGACGGTTGCGAGGTCAACGCCAGTTGCCTGACCTGCCCGCTGCCCCGCTGCCGCTACGAGGAGCCGGGCGGCCTGCGGGCGCTGCTGAACGAGTACCGGGACCGGCAGATCGTGCAGTTGAAGATGCAGGGCCTGGGTGTCGATGACCTGGCGGTACGTTTCGGTATCTCACGGCGGACCGTGTTTCGGGTGCTGGGGAGCAACGGCGCCACGACGAAGCCCCCGGGAGGCGGGCCGCGCTCCAGCGACGGACGCGGCGCTCCAACGCCTATCAGGAGCGAGCAGAGAAGGGAGGCGCAGTGTGCGTGACCTTATCGGCGCCACTGTCCACACGATCGGATACATCGCGCTGACGACGAGCGCGGTCTGGCTCGTCTTCAGGTACGTGCCGTAGGCCGCTGCGCCAGGCAAGACGGGCGGCGGCCCGTCAGGCAGAAGAGCAAACGATGTGCGGGGAGGGGGATTGAGGTGGTGACAACACTGGTACGGGCTGGCCGGCGGGAGCAAGCGGCGACGCTGCCACAGCAGCTGCCGCGGATGGACTCGGCGCGGCTGAAGGCATACCGCGAGAACCTGGAGTTCTACCAGGGCCGGCAGTGGACGGACTTCCAGCGACGGCGCGAGCGGCGGCTCACGTTTAACTACGCGAAGACCATCGTCGAGAAGACGGCCTCGTATACGATGGCCGGCGTCTCATTCTTCGTCGACCCGGAAGATGGGTCACCGGAGGCGCGGGAGCGGGCGCGGCGCGCGGAGCGGGCCCTGCGGGAGGTCTACGACGCCAACTCGCTCGACCAGCTGGACTTCGACAACGAGATCGACTGCTCTGTCCTGGGCGACGCCGCCTACAAGGTGACCTGGGACGGCGTCCAGAAGCAGGTGCGTGTGTCGGCGCCCGAGGTGCAGGGGCTGTACGCCTGGTGGGCCGGCGACGACCCGTCCCGGGTGTGGCGCGTGGCGTCCCGATACACGCTGGCGCCGGAAGAGGCGGAGGCGCTGTTCGGGCCCCTGCCGCAGCCCCGCAACCGGCCTGCGGGCGAGCACACCGTGGTCGAGGTCTGGACGGAAGCGGACTTCGAGGTGTGGCTGGACGGCGCCATGCTGGAGGCGCGGGCCAATCCGTACGGCTTCATCCCCTTCGTCATCTACCCCAACATCCGCGAGCCGAAGCAGTTCTGGGGCGTCTCCGACCTGGAGGCCGTGAAGGAGCCCCTGCGCGAGCTGAACCGCGTGATGTCCCAGCTATCGATGATCCTGGAGCTGTCGGGCAATCCGATAGCCGTGCTGGAGAACGTGACGGAGGCGCGGGACATCGCGGTGGAACCGGGCGCCGTTTGGGAGATCCCGGAGAAGGCGCGGGCCTACCTTCTGGACCTGTTGCAGGGCGGTGGCATCGGCCTGCACGTGGAGTTCGCCAACCTGGTGCTGCGGACGCTGCATGACCTGGCAGAGGTGCCGCGCAGCGCGTTCGGGGAGACGCGGCAGGCGGTCTCCGGCGTGGCCTTGCAGATGGAGCTGGATCCGCTGCTGAAGAAGGTGCAGCGGAAGCGCCTGATCCGCGGCGCGGCCTTCCGGCGCCGCAACGAGATGATCCTCCGTATCCTGGAACAGCAGACCGGCGAGCCGTTCGCGCCCCTGCGGCAGGGCTCGGGGCAAACGTACCGAACGCGGACGGTGTGGGCGCCGGTGCTGCCACAGGACCGGTCGCGCCTGGTGGAGGATGAAACGCGGCTGGTGGCGGCCGGGATCCACTCCCGGCGCACCGCGGCCGGGCTGCTGGACGTGGACGACCCGGACGGCGAGTGGCAGCGCTGGCAGGAGGAGAAGCGAGCGGAGGAGGGGGGCGCGCGATGACGCCGGACGATCAGGCAGAGGAGCCCCTGGGCCTGCCGCGGGGCAGCGTGCGGGCGCTGATGTCGATGGCAGTGGTGCTCGTGGCGGGCGGCATCGCGGCCTTTCTGCTGGCGCACGACCCGGCCTCGGACCTGACGAAAATGGTGGTCGGCGGCTGGGCCACGGCGCTGGGCAACGTCATCGGCTTCTACTTCGGGACGAGGAGCGTGACCTAGGTCCCGGCAGCGGGTCGCACAGGCTGGTGAGAGGCGGGGCGAACGAGTCCCGCCTCTTCCTGTATCCTCCCGGCCGGCCTAGAAGCGCGGCCCTTGCGGGCGGCGTTGTCTATAATGGTGAGACGTAGCCAGCAGATGACAGCGCACGTGCAGCAACCCCCCGCATGAGGAACGCCGGACTGCTCCTCGCCGCCGCCGCCCTCGTGGCCGTCGCCGGCGGTGTCGTCTGGGCGTCGGGCCTGACGAGCAGTGGCGACTCGGGCAACGGGGCTGGCACGGCGCCAACCCCGGCTGTGCTCGTCGGCTCGTCGCCCCCGCCGGTCAGCGGCGCGGCTGCCCCCACCCGCGCGACGCCCACGCCGGCGCCCGCGCCCGCCGGCACGCCGGTCACCACCGCCTTCGAGCTGCCCATCTTCATGTACCACCACGTCTCGCCTGCCTTCCCTGCCGACCAGTTGACAGCGAACCTGACCGTGCTGACCAGCGATTTCGAGGACCAGCTGGCCTATCTCAAGTGCGCGGGGTACACAGGGATCACGGTGCGACAGCTCTTCGACCATATCTCGAACGGCGCGGCGCTGCCCGCCCGTCCCGTCATCCTGACGTTCGACGACGGGTACGACGATGCGTACACCGGCGCGATGCCGTTGCTGCAGAAGTACGGGTTCAGCGGCTCGTTCGCCATCATTACCGGGTTCGTGGAAGGCGGCGGGCCGTACCTGAGCTGGGCGCAGATTAAGAGCATGGCCGGGGCTGGTATGGAGGTGATGTCGCATTCCGTGTCGCACCCGGACCTAGGCACGTCCGACGACTCCACGGTACGAGACCAGATTTCGGTCTCCAAGGCCGCCCTGGAGCAGCACCTGGGCG
>JBGQEU010000080.1:0-6474 GCA_041496525.1 Dehalococcoidia bacterium | reverse complement strand
TGCTCCAGCCACTTCGGGAAGGACGACTTCCTGGCAAGTATCGAGGCCGGTGCCCGCCAAGCCGGCCGCCGCTGGGTGTTCGAAGCCCTGTACGGCGCCGCATTCGACCACCCGGTCCTGCCAGCGTTCCCCGAAGGCGACTACCTGAAGTTTGCGATCGGCCGCGTGCGCTAGGAAGATTCTAGAAACGGAGGCTGGAGCGGGAGACGGGGCTCGAACCCGCGAGCCTCTGCCTGAGGCGTAGATGCCTTCCTTAGTCTGATAGTCGGATCGTCACTAAGTCTTCCATAGGGACGTCCGGTGACTGCCCGATGCTACTCTTGTATCTCGACCTCGTAATCCATCTCTTCCCATCGATTGCCCGCTTCCCACAGGAACGTGAAGACGATCTGGGAGCCCACTGGCAGGGATTGAGTCGCGAGGTTGCCGCAGTGAACTCCGAGCCGCGTATCAATCGTCGGCTCGTCGTGAGCACTCTTCCAGCCATGGACCTCTGCAGCCACGTCACCCCGACGATGCAGAGAGAGGCCGCCCGCGCGATGGATGTCCTCTTACGTCCGTAGTTGGTTGCCCCCGTTGCTGTCACAATTGCTGTCAAACTTGGCCTGACAGCAACGCCGTCCCCTCGCCGGGAGCCGAAATCAGATACGGAATGTTGGTGCCGGGAGTGGGAGTCGAACCCACACGCCCTCGCGGGCAGCGGATTTTAAGTCCGCCGTGTCTACCGTTCCACCACCCCGGCACAGATACGATTCTAGCAGGCGCCAACTGCTCGCCGCGGCCCACAATGCAGGCGCGCGCGCAACCGAGACTAACCCGCACTGCCACCGGCTCGGCCCAGGATTACCCCGGTCCGGCGCATCCATCGGGCACCGAGAGCCGCAGCCCGGCCACGTACCGGAGGATGACCAGCGCATCCGCGACGCTGATCTTGGAATCGCAATCAACATACGCCCTGCCGATGCAGGTGGCGGATGGCTGGAGCCCGGCAATGTAGCGAAGCACCCAGAGGGCATCAGCGGAATCGATGGCGCCGCTACAGTCGACATCGCCGCAACCGAAGACCGCCGCGGTGGGAGTCGGTGTTAGCGTGGGCGTAGGAGTGGGCGCGGGCGTGGCAGGCTCGGGGCTGGGTGTGGGGGACGGCGACGCCGAAGGGGTGAGCCCCGGAGTCGCGGATCCTGTAGGAGAAAGCGCGGGCGTATCGGTCGGCGAGGCGGTGGGTGTCGGGGTAGGCGTATCGGTGGGTGTCGGGGCAGGCGTGTCGGTGACGCTCACAGTATCGGACGGCAACGGAGTCCTGCTGGGGGCCGGGGTTGGCGTCGGCGTCGGCGAGCCCGTCTCCCCGGGGCTAGCCGTAGGCGAAGGCGCCTCGGTCGGCGTCGCAGTGGGCGTCAGTTCACCGGCCGCGCACAGGTCGGGCGGCGGCGAGGGCGTGGGTGTGGGCGTGTTGAACACTGCGTCCAGACAGTTGGGGACGCCATCGCCGTCGTCGTCTCGAAGGGCGTTATAGGCCTGGACAAGCCCCGATCCGTACTGAAGGTCAACGCCCGGCGGTCCCAGGTCCAGGGCACTGCAAGTCAGCACGGTACGCACCTGGTCGGGTGACAGAGACGGGAACTTGGACAGCACCAGCGCCGCAACGCCGGAAACATGGGCGGCCGCCATAGAAGTGCCGCGGTACGGGCAATAAACGAAGTTGGTGAAGCTTTCGGGCGTCGTCGGGTTCGGGGGACAGAAATGAAGGTAGGAGTTCTGGTAAATCCAGTTCGATCCCTCAGGGTCCGTATCGCCGCCCGGGGCGACGAGGTCCAGTTGATGGCCAGGGTCTCCTGTGCCGTAGCTGGAATAGGAGGCAAGGATTTGGTCCTTCCCCACTGCGCCCACGGCGATAACGCTCGGGAAGGCGGCGGGATAATCGAGACGGTCCGTGCCACTGTTGCCCGCGGCGGCAATCACCACAACTCCTCGATCCTGCGCTAGATTCAGGGCATCCTGCTCCGCCTGGGTCAGGCCGCCACCGCCCCCGATGCTGAGGTTGATTACCCTCGCCCCGTGGTCGACCGCCCATTTAACGCCATCCGCGATGTGGTCCTGCGGGCAGCCGTACTTCGGTGTGCGCGTGGGATCATTGCCGCAGACCTTGACCGGCATCACCGACGCCTCGAAAGCGATGCCGGCGACACCAATGCCGTTGTTCGTCGTCTGGGCGATCGTGCCGGCCACGTGCGTCCCGTGGCCAAAGTCGTCGTTGGCATGCGGGTCATTGCTATACATGTCGTAGGGACTTACGAACTGAGTGCCGGCCAGGTCCGGGGCGCGCCCGAACTGGGTTTCGCCGTCCAGGTAGTCCTCGTAGGCGACGCCGGTGTCAACGACGGCGACGACCACCCCCCCTCCCCGGTTCACCTCCCAGGCCTGCTCCATCTGGATCATGGTCATGTTCCACTGGACGCTGTAGAACTCGTCGTTGGGGACGAAGAGAGGAAAGCGCAGCCCGTTCTCCTCCACCGTCCGCACGGCCGCCGATTGCGCCAATCGCCGGCCCACATCCTCTTCCTGCCCGGCCGGCACAGAGACGGTAGCATATCCGTCCAGCAGCATTTCTCGCTTGACGCTGGCGCCGAGTGGCGCCAGGATGGCGTCCCTCTCCGGGGCGCTGAGCGGCCGGCGGAAGCTGACGATTAGCTCCCCCGGCGCCTTCTCCCCCTCCGCGTGGGGAACGAAGACGCCCGGCTGCGGGCGCTGGCCGCGCCCCCAGAGGACGGTGAGCGTGACCAGCGCGGCGACGACCAGCCGGACTACCACCTGCCGCGCCGCCACTCTCCGACCATCAAACGGCCATGCTTCCCTTCACACGGGCGCCATCGAAGCCGTCCCAATCGTCGAACTCTACGATAGCTTCATACCTGGAGACTGTATTGTCCGCCGAACCGGCGCCGAGCGCCAGCCCGTCCGTTTGCCCTTCTTCCCGCTTGCCGGGTGCTAAGATTGATCCGTTAATCACAACGAAGGAGGCGCGGGAAAGTGGCTGATATACAGACCGAAACCTTGCAGTTCCCTTCCAACGGCCGCACAACGCCCGGCTTCCTGGCCCGTCCCCGGGGCGACGGCCCCTTCCCCGGCGTGATCGTCGTGCAGGAGTGGTGGGGGCTAGACGACCACATCAAGGACGTCGCCCAGCGGTTTGCGCGGGAAGGCTTCGCCGCGCTGGCCCCGGACCTCTACCACGGCAACGTCACCCACGAGCCGAACAAGGCCGAAAAGCTGATGATGTCGCTGGACATGAACAGCGCCAGCCACGAGCTGGCGAAGGGCGCCGATTATCTGGCGTCTCAACCCTATGCCAGCGGCCGGGGCATCGGCGCCACCGGCTTCTGCATGGGCGGCGGCCTGGCCCTGACGCTGGCCTGTGATAGCCCGCACGTCCGCGCCGCAGCCGCCTTCTACGGGGTGAACCCGGACCCCGTAGACAAGGTGCAGAACCTGAGGGGCCCAGTCCTGGCAATATACGCAGAACACGACAGTTGGGCCGGGCCAGAGGTGCGCGAGCGGCTCCGGCAGGCGTTAGAACGCCACGGAAAGCAGCATGAGATCCGGGTCTACCCCGGCACCCAGCACGCCTTCTTCAACGACACCCGGGCCGACGCCTACAGCCGGGAGCCGGCGACAGACGCCTGGAACCGGGCGCTGTCGCTGTTCCGGCAGAATCTGTAGCCGGTTTGTCAACATCATCGTGCAGGGCGCTGTACCAGCGCCCGCAGACGCCTGTTATACTTTGGCTGGCCCTATGACAAAAACCGCTATCCGGTACGAGACTGTAATCGGCCTCGAAGTCCACGCCCAACTACTGACGCGGAGCAAGATGTTCTGTTCCTGCTCCGTGCCCACCCCAGACTCCCCCGCCAACACGCACGTCTGCCCCATCTGCCTGGGGATGCCCGGCACGCTGCCGGTCATCAACAAACAGGCGGTTCAGCTGACGATAATGACCGGCCTGGCGCTGAACTGCGAGATCCCGTTGGAGGCCAAGTTCGATCGCAAGAACTACCATTACCCCGACCTGATGAAGGGCTACCAGATCTCGCAGTATGACCTGCCCCTGTGCCAGAACGGCTGGCTGGAGATCGAGGTGGAGGGCCGCAGTAAGCGCGTTGGTGTCACGCGCGTGCATCTGGAAGAGGACACGGCGCGCTTAGAGCACGTGACGAACGCCGCCGGCGAGACGTACAGCCTGGTAAACGTGAACCGCTCCAGCGTGCCGCTGATGGAGATCGTATCCGAACCAGACATGCGATCGGCCGAGGAAGCGCGCGCCTACCTGACGAAGCTGCGGCAGATCCTGCGGTACACCGGCGCCAGCCGCGCCAACATGGAAGAAGGCAACATGCGCTGCGAGCCGAACGTGAGCATCCGGCCGCCGGGCGAAGCGAAACTCGGGCAGAAGGTGGAGCTGAAGAACATCAACAGCCTGCGCCACGCCTACGACGCCATCAAGTACGAAGAAGAGCGCCAGGCGCAGGTCCTGGAATCGGGCGGAAGAGTGGCGCAAGAGACCCGGGGCTGGCGTGAAGACATCGGCCAGAGCGTGTCTCAAAGGACCAAGGAGTACGCCAACGATTACCGCTACTTTCCGGAGCCAGACCTGCCGACACTGGCTACCGGCCGGGAATGGGTGGAAGAGATCGCCGCCGGGATGCCGGAGCTGCCGGACGCCAAGCGGCTCCGTCTCCAGGAGCAGTATGGGCTGTCCGAGTACGACGCCCGTATCCTGGCCGAGACGCGGCCGCGGGCCGATTTCTTTGAGGAAGCGGTTGGGCAATGGACGACCGTCCATTCTGGCTTGGGTGTCAGCTCGAAAATCGCAGGCCCGGAAACGGCCAAGACTGTTGCCAATTGGATGAATGGCGAACTGGCTCGCCTGCTGAACGCCCTCGGCCTAGACATCGATTATCCGGCCATGAAACTCACACCTGCTAACCTCGCCGAGATCCTGGGCCTCCTCCAGTCCGGAAAGATAAGCGCTGCCTCCGCCAAGCAGGTGCTCGAGGAAACCTTCAAGTCCGGCCGCCCGCCCGCCCAGATCGTACAGGAGGCGGGTCTGGTCCAGATAACCTCCGGCGAGGAGGTGGCGGCCAGCGTGGAGAAGGTCATCGCGGCAAACCCGAAGCCGGTGGAGGACTACCGGCGGGGCAAGCAGGAGGCCATCAAGTTCCTGGTGGGCCAGGTAATGCGGGAAACAAAGGGACGGGCCCGGCCGGACGTCGTGACGGAAATACTCAAGGAAAAATTGGATGGGAGGGCGTAGTCATCTGCCTGTGTTGCACGTTACTACAGTAGGAATATGAACCGCCTCTTTCAGTTCGACTTCCTGAAATGGTTCTATCCGGGCATGCACATCAAGAGATGGCTTGGCCTGACGGTCATTGGCGTGGCTGTCATGACCTTCGGCCTCAGCTACATCCTGCGGGAGGCGTACCTCACCGGCTTCGCCTTCCCCGGCTTCATGTATTACGTGACATTGCAGTTCATTCCCCGCTACGTCCGCGGCGCAGCGTTCATGCTGGGGGCCGGCGGCCTGATCCTGTTCTCTATCTGGAAGCTGAACCAGTCGCTGATATCAGTGTTGGCCCCCAACCGCAACTCCTCCCAAAGCCTCGTAAACACCATCTACAACCAGCGCTTCCGTAACCGCGGACCCAAGATCGTGGCGATCGGCGGCGGCACGGGCCTCTCCACACTGCTGCGCGGCCTGAAGGAGTACACGCGAAACCTGACGGCGATCGTCACGGTGGCGGATGACGGCGGCAGCTCCGGCGTGCTGCGCCGGGAGCTGGGCGTGCTGCCACCCGGCGACGTGCGCAACTGCATCGCGGCGCTGGCAGATGCCGAGCCGCTGGTCACAAAACTATTCCAGTACCGGTTCTCGGACGGCTCCGGACTGGCCGGCCACTCCTTCGGGAACCTGTTCATCGTGGCCATGTCCGGCGTCGTCGGCAACTTCGAGGACGCCATACGACAGACAAGCCGGGTTCTGGCCGTGCGCGGGCAGATCATCCCGTCGACACTGGCGAACGTGACGCTCTGCGCCCGCACCGACGATGAGCGCACGATCCAGGGCGAATCACTGATCGGTGCCAGAGCGCCCAACGGCGACGGCACCAGCGGGCGCATCCGGCAGGTATACCTCATGCCACACAACCCCCCCGCTCATCCCGAGGCCGTGCGTGCCATTCTGGAGGCGGACCTGGTCATCCTGGGACCGGGCAGCCTGTACACCAGCGTCCTCCCCAACCTGCTGGTCGAGGGCATCCGCCGCAGCGTCATGGCATCCTCGGGAACAAAGATTTACGTCTGCAACGTGGCGACGCAGCATGGGGAAACGGATGGCTTCGATGTGGCGGCGCACGTGGCGGCGATAGAGGAGCACGTGGGCAAGGGGCTGTTTAACTACGTCCTGGCCAACGACAACCT
>JBGQEU010000079.1:0-6479 GCA_041496525.1 Dehalococcoidia bacterium | reverse complement strand
GGCGCATGAATGGCTAAAAGAGCGAGCTCTGCGTGGCGACGGAGGCCAGCGCGAGGGCCAGGGCGGTGATGACCCAGTTGAGCTTTACCGTCATGTTGAACACGCTGGTGTCCTTAGAGCAAGGGGCTCTGGATGGCGATGGCGGCCAGGGCCAGGGCGATGGCCGTTACGATCCAGTTCACCTTAAACGTTATGCCGTTGATCATCTCTCGTCCCTTCGGCGCTAAGCTCTCACGCTGGTCCCGCGCGCAGTCCCTCGGAGGACCGCCCGCTGCGGCGATTGGGACTGCTGCTGACCGGGCCGCCGTCCAGGCTCCACTTGATGGCGTTTCTGCTCGTTTTCATCGTTCGGTTCTCCTCCACCCTCAGTCTCTCAGGCGCCTCTCGCCGAAATCTCGCCGGAAAGTAGCCCGCTGCGGCTGGTCCGGCCGCTGGTGACCGGGCCGCCGTCCAGGCTCCACTTGATAGCGTTTCTGCTCGTTTTCATCGTTCGGCTTTCCTCCACCCTCAGTCTCTCAGGAGGCTCTCGCCGAAATCTCGCCGGAAAGTAGCCCGCTGCGGCTGGTCCGGCCGCTGACGGGGCCCCCGTCCAGGCTCCACTTGATAGCGTCTCTGCTCGTTTTCATCGTCCGGTTTTCCTCCGCCCTCAGTCTCTCAGGCGGCTCTCGCCGAATTCTCGCCGGAGAACGCGGGCCGGGGACGGCCGCGAGCGAAATGAGGAGCGGCTCCCGTTCTGGGAGCCGCTCCCCGTTCTTACCCCTGCCCTGCTATCGCTCTCGGATCAGGTCCTGGCCTTGCCTCCGGCTATCTCGCGGCACAGCTCGTCGAAGTCCGCCACCCCGTCATCCATGTCCTCTGCGGAGACGACCTGCACGTAGCGGTTGTAGCAATACTTGGCCGCTTCCGTCTGGCCGGACTGGATGTAGTTGCTCATGAGGCGGTACCAGGCGCCTTCGTTGAACTCGTCCAGCTCCAGGATCCGCTGGCAGAGCTCGGCGCTGCGCTTGAACTCTGCCGCCTCGTTATACGCCGCCGCCAACGTGGTGAGGAGGCTCATGTACTGCTCCTCCATCTGCCAGCGCAGCGTCTCCGCCCACTCTGTATAGAAGTCCGGCGCAAACTGCCCCTTGTACAGCGCCAGGGCCTTCTCCATGAGGACGATGGCTTCGGGCGCGCCCTTCTTTAAGTCGGCTGCCCGGAGGGCGGCCTGGTAATCCTCGACATCGAAAACGAAGCGGCCGCGCGGATCGAGGATATAGCGGCCGGACTCCTTGGCGATGACCTCCTGGTAGAGGGCCTTGCGCAGGCGGTACATGTTGGAATGGAAAGCGCTGGTGGTCTTGTCTTCGGGGAGGTCCGGCCACAGCGCGGTCACAATCTCCTCCTTGCGCAACGGGCGGCGGTTGCATAGGAAGAAGAAGAACATCTCCTTGCCCTTCTCGCTGCGCCATTCCAGGTCGGTCACTTCCCGCCCGTTGAGTTCCACTCTCAGGTTGCCGAAACCGTAAGCGAAGAGAGCGGCAACGGCCATATCGCCGGCCGCATCGCCGTCCGGCTGACCCTCGTCCTCGCCGGCCGCCGGGGGACGCGCGTTCTTCAGCGTCTTCAGCATGCCAGCGTAGTAGCCGTCCGCGATCTTATTGGCTGCGGCGTACTGAATGAGGAGAGGCGCGCGGCTGGCTTCCAGGTGCAGGAAGTGGTCATATCCAAGCACCTTGACGACCGCCGCCGCCTTGATGAGGAACTCCAGGGCCAGGCTCTTGCGTTTCAGCGAGAAGCAGACACCGGCCAGAAGGAATTGGGTGGTAGCCAGCTCGCGATGGGCCATCGCCTCTTGCAGGAGGGCGGCCGCTTGCTCCAGCGACGCTACGGCCTCTTTCAGCTGGCCGCGGTCGCGCTGGATCAGGCCCAGCGTCATCCGGCAGAGGCCGGCTTCGAACCGGCCGCCTCGCTCTTCGGCTTCGGCGCTGGCCTGCTGGGCCCAGGCCTGGGCGCCCGTCACGTCGCCGTTGAGCCGGTAGGCGTTGGCCATCGCGTCCAGAATGTAGATGCGGATATAGGCCTCTTCCAGGCCGCCGCCGCGCTCCAGGGCCGCCTTGTACAGATCGAGGGCGCCCTTATAGTCGCCCCTGTCCTTGTGGATGTCGCCCAGCGCCGCGTGCAGGTAGACTTCCAGGTAGAAGACTTCGGCCGTGAGGTTGTTCTTCACCGCCAGCCTCTCCAGCGCGCTGCGGAAGACGCCTTCCGCCTGGTCGTAGTCGCCCAGGAAGTAGTAGAGCATGCCCAGGTTGTTGAGCGTTTGCACCAGCCGCTCTTCGTTGCCCATCTTGGTCCAGCGCTGGCGGGCCCGCTCCAGGTAGGCCGCCGCTTCCGGCAGCCGGCCCAGCGCCATGAGGGCGTTGCCGATGTTCTGGCTGACTTCAGCGATGTTGTAAGCGTCGCCGCGAGCCTCGTACACCTCCAGCGCGCCTTTCAGCTCGTCTAGGGCCTTGGCGAACTCGCCGCATTGGCCCAGCGTGATACCCAGCTCCTTGCGCGCTTCAGTCAAGGCGGAAACGGGTCCGTCGTGTTGCTGGAGCAGGGAACTGGCTCTGGCCAGGGCTTCTTGTGATTCGGCGTAATCACCCTTGCGACGCAGGCACATCCCTTTCGTGACAAGCGCCTCTGCCAGGGCCAGGTGGTCCGCCTTCTCCTCGAAAGAGGCAATGGCCTGGGAGAGGAGAGCGAGGGCGCGGTCCACCTCGTTCAGATAATGGAGGATTCGCGCCTTCCAGAGGACCAGGCGCGGCTGCCCAGCCATCTCCTCGGCGGGTACGGCTTCCAGCCACTCCGCCAGGGTTTCCCAGCGGCCCTCTTCAAAGAGCTGCCAGCCTACCTTGTCGGTGACCTGGACGATGCTGTCCCAGTCGGCCGCCTGGATGTAGTGATAGACGGCGTCTTCCCACTCCTGGGCCTCTGCCCGCATGGCCGCTGCCCGCAGGTTCAGGTCCTGGAACCGCTGGGGGTCCTGCGCCCGCAGGTGACTGACCAGGAAGGCCCGGAAGAGCCGGTGATAGCGGCAGCGGAGGGGGTCATGCTCGGCGCGGTAGACGAAGAGGTTGCGCCGGGCCAGGAAGTTGAGCTTTTCCTCCGTGTCCGTTATGCCCAGGAGCTCGTTGACGAAGTCCGCTTCGATGGTGCGGGGGATGGCGCTCCCGGTGAGAAACTGCTTGACGTCTTCTGGTAAGGGGTTGAACTGCTCCACGGCGATGTACTGAAAGAGGGTGTCTGAGCCGCGGAGCTGCTCCAGGGAGATGGACCCCGGCTTGACCTGGGCCTTATCGGCCATCAGCACCAGGGCCGCCGCCCAGCCTTCCGTGATGTCCGCCAGATGCTGGGCGTCGTCCAGGGATATCTCCTTGCTCAGCACCTCCCGGAACAGCTGAGCCACCTCCTCGCAGGTGAAGGAGAAGTCGGCGGCCGTAATAGTGCCGACCTCCTGTCGCACTGACATGAGGGGCAGGACGGAGAGCTGGGGCTGCGTGCGACCGGAAAGGACCACGTGGCAGTTGGGCGGCAGCCGGTAGAGCCAGCCGTCTATCACCTGACGCAAGGGTCCGGGCGCGTCGTCCAGGAAGTGGAAGTCGTCCAGCATCATGAGGTAACGCTTGGCGGGCGCCTGCGCGGCGGCGACCATGAGATCGACGGCCTCTTCCGGGCTCAGGTCGCGGCCGGCCTGCAGCGCTTTGGCCAGCCCGGCGCCGAAGGCCGGGAACTGCTGCTGACCGCAGGCCACGAAATAGCGCAGGAAGGTATCGATCTCGCGGTCGCGCTCATCGATGGCGTGCCAGCAGACGGGGTCGGTCCAGGACTGGGCGAAGTCCAGGAGGAGGGTGGTCTTGCCGTAGCCGGCGGGGGCGCTGACAACTGTGATGCGGCGTTCCGCCGACTGCGATAGCGCTTCGATCAGGCGCTGGCGGCGGACGATGGCGGGCCGGCGGGCAGGCAGCACGACCTTGGAGGCATAAGCAACCTCCACGAGCGTCTGGCCCCGGTTACGGGTCTTCGTCCTTTCGGCCATCTCACCCCGGTCTAAGAAAGACTTTGCCTCGCGTCTGCAAAGGTAAGACGGGCGCGCCCTGCCAGCGTTACATCAATGGCGCAGGATTTATTTGTCGATGGAGTTGCTGTGGCCGGCGCCGACGGCAGCAGACGGCAACGGCTGTTTCTGAGGAAGGGCCTTCAGATTGACCACGGGAACGGAACGCGAGACACTGGCTTTAAGCTTCCCATAGATCTGGCCAGCAGCCTGATTTCCAGTGTGGATGGTGATGTGGCCCGCTCGGTTCTCACTCACAAGAGCTTCGTAGTTGCTGCCCTCCTGGCGGCCGCCGCCGCGCTGGTGGCGGCCTTTGTCATCATCGGCGCCACCCCCGGCCGGGCAGACCCTGCGATCGATAGTGAAGAGGCCCAGTTCCTTGTCCTCATTAACAACTACCGGGCGCAGAACGGAGTGGGGCCGCTGGTCCTGCAGCCGGAACTGGACGCGTCGGCAGACTGGTTGAGCACGGATATGGCGGCCAAGGACTACTTCAGCCATACCGATTCCCTGGGCCGCAGCCCCAGCCAGCGGGCGGCCGCGTTCGGCTACCCGTCCAGCGTGGGCGAAAATGCCGCCTGCGGCTTCACGACGGCCCAGGACGTCTTCGCGGCCTGGAAGAACTCATCGGGGCACAACGCCAACATGCTGTACGCCCCTTACAAGGTCATCGGCATTGGGCGGGCCTTCGCTGCCAGCACGACGTGTGGGGGCCTCCCAGGCTCCTTCCCGGCGTGGTTCTGGACGACGGACTTCGGCTTGGTCGTCCAGGGCTCGACGAGCACCCCCGGCCCGACGCCCGCACCAAGTCCAACGCTGATAGGAACGCCAGCCGCCACAGCCACGCCCACGGCCAGCACCACCAGCCCGACGCCGGCGCCAACCGCGACATCGACGGCAGCCCCGACAGGCACACCGACGGCCACGCCGGCGCCGCGCCCACGGGCGGATGTGGACTGTGATGGGACGGTGACGCCGGCGGACGCGCGGCAACTGCTGCGCTACTGGGCGGGGCTGGAGGTGAGCCAGCCGCCGGGGTGCCCGCAGATCGGCGGGGGCCAGCCCGCCGCGGCGAGAGCGCAATCGCAGAGTGTCTTCGGCGACGTGGACTGCAGCGGCGGGGTGGACGCGCTGGACGCGCTGGACGCGCTGCGCTACGTGGCGCACCTGCCGCTGACGCTGCCGGAGGGCTGCCCGGGCATGGGGACGTAGGCTAGGCGCGGCCTTCTTTCTCCAGGCGGCCTCGGCGCTGGGCCATAAGCCGGCTGTAGAGCAGCAGGTCGGCGTCACTGTAGACGGCGTCGCCCATCTCCGTGCCGCGCTTCAGGGCCTTGATGGTGGCCTTGGTGAGAGCGACGGGCAGCGGTGGCCGGGCCAGGACCTTCGCGGCCAGCCCCCGCGCCGCTTCTTCCTCCTCGCCGCCGGGCGCCAGGTGGGTGACCAGGCCGTAGTCGTGCGCCTGACGGGCGTCGAAGCGGTCGCAGGTGATGGTCAGCTCCAGCGCCCGGGCGTGGCCGATCTCGCGGGCCAGCCGGGGGAGGGCGTTCCAGCCCAGGGGCAGGCCCAGCTCGACTTCCGGGATCGAGAACCAGGCCGATTCGCCGGCGACGCGCAGGTCGCAGCAGGCCACGAGGACGACGGCGCCGCCGACGGCGAAGCCGTGCACGGCAGCGATCGTGATCTGGTCCAGGCCCTCGATGGCGGCCGACGTGCGGCTGCCGATGCCCGACGCGTGGCGGACCTCGAGGTCGTTGCTGGAACCCGGGTCACGCCATTCGCTGGTGTCGGCGCCGGAGGAGAAGGCTTTGCCTTCGCCGGACAGGATGACGACCCGCGTCTCGAAGTCGTCGGCCAGCCGGCGGCAGAGCGCCTGCAGCTCCAGGTGCATCTGCCGGTTGATGGCGTTGCGCTTCTGCGGGCGGTTGAGGTGGACGGTCATCAGGCCGCCGTCCCGTTGTACCTTCAGCGTCTCATAGTCCATGTGCTTCTCCAGGGCTGTGGATAGCACCAGTCTATGCTCGGCCCCGCGATTAGTCACGCGCGTCGCGCAGGTGTCTTGGGACAGTGCACCTGCGGTGGCGGTCGACGCACGTTCGCCCTTGGGGGCCCAGCGCCTGGCCAGGCGCAGCCGGGCGGCGTTAGCAGCACACCGCCGGAGGCTGTCGGTAGGACTACGGCGCGTGCGGCGCAGCGCCGGGCTGGGCGTTGGCGTCCGCGGCGGGCGGCGGGCGGCCGAACTCGCGCATCGCCTCGCCCATCTCCTGCAGCCGGGCCTGGACGCGGGCGTTGACGCTGCCGTCCGGGTAGCTGCCGTCCGGCTGCCGCTTTCCGGCCGGGACGCCGGTCAGCATCTCCAGGGCCTCGTCCACGCTGTTGACAGCGTAGACGTGGAAATCGCCTC
>JBGQEU010000078.1:0-6523 GCA_041496525.1 Dehalococcoidia bacterium | reverse complement strand
GGAAGTCCTCGCCCAGCATGGCCGCCAGGTTGCGCACTGTCGACGACGATGTGAACGTCACGATGTCGATCCGCCCCGCGCGGAGGGCGGCCAGGACCTCGGGCGACGGTTCCGGGGGCAGGGCCGCGCGGTACAGCGGCACCTCGTCCACCTGGGCACCAAGGGCACGCAGTCCTTCGACAAGCTCAGGACGAGCGGATTCGGCGCGGGGCAGCAGCACGCGCTCACCCTGCTTGACCAGCGGGCGCAGCGCCTCCAACACGGCCTCCGCCACGCACTCCGCCGGCACGACATCGGCGCGGATGCCGCGCGCCGCCAGCGCTGCGGCAGTGGCCGGGCCGATGTCGAAGACACGCGCTGCGGCAAAGGCCCGGGCGTCCAGGCCGCGCTCCGCCAGCAGATCGAAGAACAGCTCGACGGCGTTGGCGCTGGTGAAGCCGGCCCAGGCATAGGCGCCGGCGGCGAGGTCGCTCACGGCCGCCACCGCGGCGCCGTCGGCCACGGGCTCGATCTCGATGGCCGGCAGCTCCACCGGGATGGCGCCCTGCTCCGCCAGCAGCCGCGCCAGCTCGCTGGCCTGCCGCCGCGTGCGCGTGATCAGGACCCGCTTGCCGAAGAGCGGGC
The DNA here is from genome assembly GCA_041496525.1 of Dehalococcoidia bacterium. Lineage (GTDB taxonomy): Bacteria > Chloroflexota > Dehalococcoidia > SM23-28-2 > RBG-16-64-32 > JBGQEU01. Next base: position 5,899 of record JBGQEU010000078.1, on the reverse strand, counting down.
GCGTCTCGAACCACGAGAGCGTGTCGCGCAGCCGCACCACCTCCCCGATCACCGTTATCGCCGGCGCCGTCACTCCCGCCTCTTCGGCCCGCCGCACGATGTCTGCCAGCGTGCCGGTCACCGTCTGCTGCTCGGGCGTCGTGCCCCAGCGGATGATCGCGGCCGGCGTCCGCGGCGAGCGCCCGGCCGCCACCAGCTTCTCTATGATCTCCGGCAGCGTTTTCGTGCCCATCAAGAGCACCAGCGTGTCGACGGCGGTGGCCAGCCGCTCCCAGTCCACCGCCGGCTCGTCCCGGGCCGGGTCCTCATGGCCGGTGACGACGGCGAAGCTGGCCGCCACGCCGCGATGCGTCACCGGGATGCCGGCATAGGCGGGGACGGCTACCGCCGAAGTGACACCCGGCACGACCTCAAACGGGATGCCGGCTTCTCGCAGCGCCTGGCCTTCCTCGCCGCCGCGCCCGAAGACGTACGGGTCGCCCCCCTTCAGCCGCACGACGCGCTTGCCCTGCCCCGCCTTCTCCACCAGCAGCCGGTTGATCGCCCCCTGGTCGTGCGCCCCTTCCCCGGCCACCTTGCCCATGTAGATCAGCTCCGCGTCCGGCCGCGCATGGTCGAGCAGCCGCGGGCTGACGAGCCGGTCGTAGACGATGACGTCCGCCTCGCGGATGCGCTCCAGCCCGGCGACTGTGATCAGGCCCGGGTCGCCGGGCCCGGCGCCCACGAGCCACGCCCGGCCGGGTCGAGGGGATGCCTTCATGCCTTTGTCTCCAGCAGGGCGGTGGCCCCCTGCGCGATGAGCTGCTCCGCCAGCTGTGTTCCCAGCGATTCCGCGTCGTGGGTCTTGCCTTCCAGCTCGCCGCGCAGCAGCCGGCCGTCAGTAGAGCCGACCAGCCCGCGCAGGCGCAGTCGCTCGCCGGTCACCTCGCCCAGCGCCGCGATCGCGGCCTGGCAGCCGCCGCCCAGCCGCCGCTCGAACGCGCGCTCGGCCCAAACGGCGATGTGCGTCTCCGCGTGCTCGACCGCCCGCACGATGGTCACCGCTTCGGCGTCGTCGCTACGGGCCTGCAGCGCCAGCGCCCCCTGGCCAACCGCCGGCAGCAGTACCTCGGGCTCCAGGATCTCGGTGGCGCGCGCCAGCCAGCCCAGCCGTGCCAGGCCGGCCGCCGCCAGCACAATCGCCTCGTACTGGCCCTCCTCCACCTTGCGAATGCGCGTGTCCACGTTCCCGCGGATGTCCCGGATCTCCAGGTCCGGCCGCAGGGCCTTCAATTGCGACGCCCGGCGCGCGCTGCCGGTACCGACGGCCGCGCCCGGTGGCAGCTCCCGCAGGGGCCGGCCTGTGCGCGAGATGACGACGTCGCGCGGGTCCTCGCGGCGCGGCGTAGCGGCGATCGTCAGGCCGGGCGTCTCCTCGCTTGGCAGGTCTTTCAGGCTGTGCACGGCGATGTCGATCTGGCCGGTCAGCAGCGCCTGCTCCAGCTCGATGACGAAGACACCGCGGCCGCCGATCTCGTTCAGGGAGGCTTCGCTCGTATCGCCGGAGGTGCGGATCGTCCGCACCTCGAAGCCGGTGGCCGGGTGGGCTGCGCGCAGCGATTCCAGGACTATGTTTGTCTGGCGCAACGCCAGCTGGCTGCCGCGGGTGCCGATGACAAACGTCGTGCGCGACACGCTCTACGCCGCGCGTCTTACGCTGTGCCCACGTTCGACGCCTTGCCGGGGTGGGCGTCGAACAGGTCTTGCAGCGCCTCCATGTAGAGGCCCCGGTCGGCCCCGTTCTTGAGCCGCGCGATCGGCCGGTCGAGCATCTTCTTGACGATGGCGGCCGTCATCGCCTCGATGCGGCGGCGGGACTCCGCGTCCAGCTCCGGCAGCCGGGCCAGCGTGCGTTCCAGCTCGCGCCGGCGGATGGACTCGGCGCGCTCGCGCAGAGCGGCGATCACCGGAACGACGTCCAGCGAGCGCCACCAGTCCAGGAAATTGGCGACCTCCTCGGCGACGATGGCCTCAACCCGCTGGACCTCCGCCTGGCGGCCCTCCCAGCCCTCGCTCGTCACCGCTTCGATGTCGTCGATGTCGCGCAGGTGGACGCCCGGGATCTGACGGACGGTGGGGTCGATGTCGCGCGGCACAGCGATGTCGATGAACAGAAGGCCGCGGCCGTTGCGCCCGGCCATGACGGGGCGCACGTCGCCCGGGCCGAGGATGAACCCCCCGGCGCCGGTGCCGCTGATAACGATATCGGCCGCCGCCAGCGCCGTGCGCAGCTCTGAGAGTGCGACCGGCTGGGCATCGCCGCCGAGTTCTGCGGCCAGGTCCGCTGCCCGCTCGCCGGTTCGGTTGGCCACCAGAATGCGCGAGCCCGTCTGCTGCGCCAGACTCTTGGCGGCCAGCTTGCCCATGCTGCCGGCGCTGATGACGAGGACGGTCTTATCGCTCAGCTCACCCAGGGTCTGGCGGGCCAGCGCCACTGCCGCCGAGCTGACGGAAACCGTGTGCCGGCCGATGGCAGTCTCCGTCCGGGCCCGCTTGCCCAGGGAGACGGCGGAGTGGAAGACACGGGAGAGGATGCCGTTCAGGGTGCCGGCCTCTGTGGCCGCGGACATGGCCTCCCGCACCTGGCCCAGGATCTGGGACTCGCCCAGCACCATAGACTCAATGCCGGCGGCGACCCGGAAGAGGTGGCTCGCCGCGTCCAGGTGCTGCAGCACGAAGAAGCGCGACTCGTCGATGTCCGTCCCCTTCATCGCGTTCAGAAGTTGGATCAAGGTCGCGCCCTGGCCCTCGGGCGCCATCGCGTAGAGCTCCACGCGGTTGCAGGTGGAGAGGATGACGCCGTTGCCAACATGCTTCCGGATGGCGGCAAGAGCGCCGGGGAGATCTTCCGTCGAGAAGGCCAGCCTCTCCCGCTCTTCAACGGGCGACGTCAGGTGGTTGAGCCCGGCGCAGGTGACGACGAGCGCGGCGTCTTTCATGCCTGCCCCGACGGCGTCAGCAACGATTTCAGCAGGCGCTGCTTGGCCTGGTCCCACTTGCCCTCCGCCAGCAGGCGCTTCACCTCGGCGTCCAGGGCCGCGTTCCAGACGTCAGTGGGGCCACGGTCGCAGCGGTCGCAGCCCCTAACCGTGATGTCTTGCTCCCGCAGCTCGCGGCGCACCTCGCCGGCCAGGTCCAGCAGCAGCGCGTCCTCCTCCTTCAGGAAGCCCTCCAGGTCTTCGCGGACCTTGCGCGCCATGGCCGGGCTGGCCCCGGTTGTAGAGATGGCCAGCACCAGATCGCCGCGCCGCACGATTCCCGGCATGATGAAGTCGCAGTTGGGGATATCGTCAACGGCGTTGACCCAGACGCCGCGCTGCCGGCCTTCCCGCCACACCGTGGCGTTGGCGGCGCGGTCATCGGTCGCCACGAAGGCCAGCTTGAAGCCTTTCAGGTCGCCCGGCCGGTATTCGCGCTTGATGTGCTTGATGCGGCCCGCGTCCACCAGCTCGCGCAGCCGGGCGTGCAGGTCCGGACTGACGACGGCGACGTGCGCGCCGGCGTCTACCAGCCCTTCCACCTTCTGCAGGGCCACGTTTCCACCGCCGATGACCACCACGGGCTTCCCGGCGATGTCCAGGAACACCGGATAGTAGCGCATGGAGACGGAGTCAGGAGCGGGCGCCACTGGCCGTTCTCGCATCGTCGTACGACTCCGCGATCGAGAGCAGGACCTGATCCGCCAGGTTGGACAGCAGCTCCCATAGCTCGAGGGCCTTCTCGGCCGTCAGTTCGCTCTTCTGGGCCTCCTCCATCGCCGTCTCGTCCAGCATCTTGCGGAAGAAGGTGAAGGCCTCCACCGCATCGCGCAGGCTGACGCCGTCATGGATCAGCAGCCCGCCGTACTCGTGCGCGATCTCCCTGGCTTCGTCGAGCAGATTGGTGCGCCGCGAGCCCCGCCCCAGGTACTCCGAGACGAGGGTGACCAGCCGGTGGCCTAGAGGCCGCATCTTGTCGCGCTCATCCTCGGAAAGGCCGGCGTACCAGTGGGCGGACTGGCTGCGGCCGCGCTGCAGGCGGCGCCGGATGCGGGTCAGCGCCAGGTTGCTGATGGAGGTGTAGGGCTCGCGGGTGGCCGGCCCCTCGCCGGCGACGAGGGCGCGCAGGTCATCCTCAGAAAAGCGGCGATGTCCGCCCGGGGTGCGGAAGGAGCGCACGTGCCCGGCGTCGGCCCAGCGTCGCAGCGTGGACTCGTTTACGCCCAGGAGCTTGCAGGCCTGGCCCAGGGTGATCCAGCGGGTGGTAAGGGTCTCCGGCTCGTTGCGGTATCGTCCGTTCACGGGGGAACCTCACTAAGCTATGCAAAACGCGGGGCGACAACTGTTCTGAGCAGATTTTAGTTTTCCGCCCTATCTGCTGTCAACCGCAAGATGCTTCAGTCTTTACGAGGCGCCTTCCAGCGCCGCGCGCGTGTAGGGCAGCAGCGTGTTGACAACATCGACCTGTGAATCCAGGTGCTTGCCCAGGCCGCTGAGAAGGCCCGTCACCCGCATGATCAGCAGCAGCTCCCGCGGGATCTCCACGATGGGGTTGGCGCGGATGGCGCGCGCGATCCTCACATTGGCCTCGGCCGCCAGGTCCGCGTCGACATATGCCTTCCCCGGCGATGACGTTTCCATGAACGAGCGGCCCAGCTCCAGGTACGTCGTGGGGTCCTGCGCGTGCCGTACTTTCACACCCAGGTCTTTGAAGGCCTGGATCATCTCCGCCACGTTCCAGGTGAGCATGGCGTTGACCAGCTTGGCATATCCCAGCCGGAACTTGTCGTCGTACTGACGGCAGAGGCCGAAGTCCAGCATGATCAGCTTGGGGCCCGGCAGCACGAAGAGGTTCCCCGGGTGCGGGTCGGCGTGGAACATACCGTGCAGGAACAGCTGCTCGCAGTAGGCGTCCGTCACCAGCTGGGAGACGGCCTGTGGGTCGATCCCGGCCCGGTGCATCCCCTCCAGGTCTGTGATCTTGACGCCGTCCAGGAACTCCATCACGAGCAGCCGCCGCGTAGTGTATTCCCAGATGATCTCCGGCACGATGATGTCGTCCCGGGCGGCGAAGTTGCGGGCGATCATCTCGGCGTTGTGGCCTTCGTTGATGAAGTCCAGCTCCTGCGGCACGTTCTGCGAGATCTCCTGCACGATGGGCGTGAAGTCCAGGTTGCGCTCGAACTTGGCGAGGACGGCCAGGAGGAAGCGGATGTTGCGCAGGTCGTTCTCCACGATGTCCTCGATGCCGGGATACTGCACCTTGACGGCCACGAGGCGGCTATCGTGCAACCGGGCCCGGTGCACCTGCGCCAGCGAGGCCGAGGCGATGGGCGTCTCCTCGAACTCCGAGAAGACGTCGGCCAGCGGCCGCTGCAGCCGGCGGGCGATGGCCCGCTCGATGACCGGGAAGGGCCGCGGCGGCACCCGGTCCTGGAGCCGCGACAGCACCTCGATGTATTCGTCCGGGACCATGTCCGGCCGGGAGCCGATGCTCTGGCCCAGCTTGATCAGCAGCCCTTGCCGGGTGACGGCGATGTCGTAGAAGTGCCGCGCGGACCAGCCGTGGTGGCGGCGCCGCCGCTCGTTCGCGTCCTTGAGGCCGAACCGCTGCTCCGCCAGGGAGATGCCCTTGTATCCCAGGTAGACGCCGGCGGCCAGGCTCCCCACGGCCACGAAGCGATCCAGGCGATCGGTAAGGCGCATGGGAACATTATGGCATGGAAGTTAGAGGTTGGAACTGGGAACTGGGAACTGGGGTCAAGGGCCGAGGAGGCGTACTTCCTCTTTGATGGAATTCAGCTCGGCGGATACGATGTCTGATCGTTTTCCGGAAAGTATGACGCTGAGGAGGCGTTCCGTATTGGCGCGCTGCTCTGCGG
>JBGQEU010000077.1:0-6529 GCA_041496525.1 Dehalococcoidia bacterium | reverse complement strand
CGACAAGGTAGAGGCGAAGGGGACCCCCAACGCGGATGGCACCTTTAGCGCCGCTTCAGTGAAGATCAAGTTGCCGAAGATTGAAGGCACCGTGACGAGTGTGACGGGGCAGGACATCTCTGTGGACACCAAGAACGGTCCGCAGACAGTGCACTCGAGTGAGACAACCACAGTGACCAAGGAGAAGCGGCCCTCGTCGCTGGCCGACGTGGCGGTTGGAGTCCGAATCAAGGCCCAGGGCACCCTGAACCCCGATGGTAGCCTCGTGGCCACTTCCCTAGCGATCAAAGGGCAGGAAACTGGGGAGTGAAGGTAGAAGCCCGATCGGTTTCAGGTTCTACGAGCAAGTAACTTAGCTATTCGGTAGCGGCTTGGCAGCCAGAGGGCACCAGGCGCGGCGCCGCTAGGCCGGCGCTATCTGGGCGGTGCAGAAGGCGCAGCGGCGCGCCTCCAGTGCGATCTCGCTGAGGCACTCCGGACACTTGCGTGTGGTGGGGTCCGCGGGCGGCTCGCCACGCATCCGCTGCAGCAGCGCGTTCATGGGTACGACCACGAAGAAGAAGACCGCGGAGGCGACCGTGACGAAGGAGATGATCTTGTTGATGAAATCGCCGTAGCGGAAGGTGCTGCTGTTGATGGTGAAGTCCAGGACGGAGAAGTCCGGCTTCCCTCCGATGGCGCCGATGAGCGGCGTGATTAGGTCCTCGACGAGCGCCGTTATGACGGCGGTGAAGGCGACGCCGACGACGACGGCGACGGCAAGATCGACGACGTTGCCTCGCAGGATGAAGGCCTTGAAGTCGTTGAGCAGTGTCACGATTGAAGCCCTCCTTTCTTGGCTGGCGAGAGTATATCAGCCGGCGGGTGGCGACCGCTGCCCGCGGGCTCGGCAACGGGCGACTATCGGCCGTCAGACGCTCTGGATGCCGTCGACGAACAGCTCGACGGCAAGCACAGCGAGAAGCGCGCCGTTGAACCGCGCGAGGACGTCGACGCCGCCGCCGGCCCGGGCGCAGCGGGTCGACGCGGCCAGCAGGACGCCGGTAACGACCACGACGAGCGCGGCTGCCCCGATAGACATCGCTGCGCCGAAGCGGGCGCTGTAACACATGGCGGTGACGAGGGGCGTGGGCCCGGCGAGCAGCGGTAGGGTGAGGGGCATGAGCCAGGCCCGCATAAGCGGTGGGCGGCCGTCTTCCGGCGGCAGCGAGAGGGAGCGGCCGGACCAGAGCAGCCGTGCCGCCGGCGGCAGCATGACGGCGGCGGCGGCGAGCTGGAAGTTCTCTCCGGAGACTTCCAGCCAGTCGAGGACGGGAGCGGCGATGGCGGCAGCGGCGGCCATCAGCGCGAAGCCGGCGACGGCGATGAGCGCGGTGGCGGTGAGGCGCTGGCGGGCCGTGCTGCCTCTAGCGAAGGCCAGGAAGACCGGCAGGCCGCCAAGGGGGGCGACGGCGGCGAACAGGCCAGCGGCGGCCAGCGAGAAATCTCTCATGGGAGCAGGCCCGGGACTGGGCCGGCCGGCCCGCGCTGGGCGCGGCCGTGAAGGGCGTCGAGTGTGTAGAGGAGGCCGGAGAACGCGTGCTGCTGGTCGTCCATGCGTGTCTCGCCGCCCTGGAACCAGGCGCCGCGCATGAGGTCGGGCCGGGGGTGGCGGGCGGCTTCCGCGGCGGAGACCTGGCGTTCGGCCAGGATGCCGGCGGCGCACTTTGCGCGTTGCAGGAGCTTCGGCGCCAGGTCAGCGAGGCGGGGGTCCGTGGCAGAGACGCGCCAGAGCGCCGCCAGCGCCTCCACCCACGTGCCCATGCCGGCGGCCCGCGTCTCGTGCCCCCTCACGAGTGTGCCCAGTCCTTCCGCGGAAGGATGCTGGCGCTGGGCCTCGATGCGGACCAGGAAGCCGAACCGCTCGGCCAGCCGGCGGGCGTAGGCAATCTGCGCGTCGCTGAGGCCCCAGCCGGACATCTCGGCCATACCGTAGGCGGCCCACTGATCGGCCAGCGGCGGGAAGGAGACGTCCTCCACGTCGTCGCGGAGGGTTGTGATGAAGTCGAGGGCGCGGCGGGCCGCCGTATCCCAGCCCTCGCCTGGGAACGCCTGGTGCAGGAGGGCCAGCGCCCACAGGGACTCGCCGGGGTAGTAGCGGGAGGTGCTCTGGCGGTCGGGCTCGTCGGTCTGGAGGTCCCAGTAGACGTAGAAGCCGCCGTCCGGCCGCTGGGCCGCGGTGATGAAGCGCCCCAGGTCGTGCAGGAGCGGGTCGTAGGTCGTATCGCTCGTGGCGAGGCGGCGCTCGGCGAGGGCGACGGTCATGAGCGCAGTGGCGCCCAGGCTGGCGGAGTCCTCGTAAGGGGCGAGAGCGGCCCAGTCGTGGCGGCGCACCAGGCGGTCGGTCATCCAGCCCAGGCCGACCTCAGCGGCGCGGAACGCGGCGGGGTCGCCGTAGCGGCCGGCGGCCTGGTAGAGGGCCACGGTGACGCCGGCGTGCCGGACGTCGTTGTACTCGTCCGGGACAGTGTCCGTATCGCCGTAGTAGAGGTACACGTAGCGTCCGTCCGGGCCCTGGTTGAGGCTCAGCCAGCCGATGGCGGCGGACGCGGCCTGCTGAATGGACGGCGGGTCGTCGCGGCCGCAGGACTCGGGCGGGATGACGGCGACGCGAAGGACGCCGGCGAAGGCCAGCCAGACCGTGACGGAGAAGAGGGCGGGACGTGTGAGCATCGCCCCCAATATGGGCGTCGCAGCGCGTCAGTGGCAAGCGTGTCACGAAGCCCAGATCGTCAGCGCCGCAGCTCGGCCGCTATCGCCTGCCACCCCTCGCGGGCGCTGGGAAAGCGAAGAGTCCAGCCGGTCGCCTGGCAGAAGCGGGCGTTGGAGACACGCTGGGAGCGCAGGAGGTAAGCGGCCGGGCCCCCTAGCGCGAAGCGGGCGAGCCAGGCCGGGAGGCGGCGCGCCGGCCTGAACCCGAAGGCGACCGTGAGAGCGGTGACGTGGTCCCGCATGAGCAATGGCTCGTCATCGGCGATGTTGTAGACGCCGGCCGGTGCGGTGAGGGCGGCGGCCACGGCGGCGGCGGCGTCATTAACGTGGATGCAGGAGAAGTAGCTGCGGCCGCCGCCGAAAAGCGGGAACAGACGGCGGCGCGCCAGGGCGACGGTGTCGATCGTCGATGGAGCGTAGGGGGCGTAGAAGGCGGCGAAGCGGAGGGCGACGCCACGGCCGCCCGCCTGCGAGAAGCGGGCGTTCTCGCGCTCTGCGTCCAGAGTGCTGTTGAGGTTGGACCAGACAGGGGAGATGGGCGAGTCTTCGGTGAGCCAGGCCGCGGCGCCGTCGGCGTAGATGAAGGTGATCGATTCCTGGACGCAGACGGAGGCGCCCGCCGCGATTGCCGCATCGACGAGGTTGCGCGAGGCGTGTGTGCGGAGGCGGTCGTTCTCGCGCCAGGCGCCCTGCCAGCGCATCTTTGAGAGAGGGGGGATCTTGGTGGCCAGGCAGAGGACGGCCTCGCTGCCGGCCACGGCCGCTTTGAGTGCGGCGGGATCGAAGAGGTCGACGGAGACGGGCTCGGCGCCCAGCGACGAGAGGACGGCGGCCTTGTCGTCACCGCGGGCGGTGCCGCGGACCTGGTGGCCGGTGGCGACCAGGTCCTGGACAGCCGACCGTCCCAGGACGCCGGTGGCGCCGGCCACGAAGACCTTCATGGGTCGGCCGCTTACTGTCCTCTGGCCGTGTACGCCGTGTCCTTGCTGAGGTCCAGGTCGTGCTCTTCCGCGATGGCGTCCTGGTTGCAATTCTCGAGCAGGAGGTCGTACGTGTTGGCAGGCAACTGGAACGTGTGGCTCGTGCCGGGGTCGATTTGCTCGTCGAGATCCAGCTTGTCGAAACCCCAGTTCAGGGCGCCGGAAGGCGAGATGAAGGCGTAGCAGACGGAGTCGCTGGAGCGGTTGTCCACCTTGAGGTTTACGTTGGGGTGCTGGCCGCCGAGGAAGAGGGTATCGGAGCCGCGGGCCTCGCCCTCAACGGAGACGATGACCTCATAGAGGCCGTCCGGCAGGCCCTTCTCCTCGTCGACCAGGCAGGCCCACCAGTTGCCGGTGGGGCCGCCGATCCAGGTGTCACCGATGATGCTACCCTCCTCGCTGAGGGCGCCGTCGACGTACCAGAGGGCCTCCCAGCTCATGCCGTTGGCCATGCCCTCGTAGTCCCAGAAGGCGCACATCTTCTTGGCGCCGGTTGGTAGTATCGTGACGACCTCGGTGGGCTTATCCTCCGAGGTCACATCGGCCCCGAAGACGAGATTGCTGATAGCGACCTGGGATGTGTCGAAGCCACTGGCGGGCGGGGAGGCGGGCTCAATCTTGGAGACGTACTGGCGTCCGCTCTCCGCCGCCTCGATCAGCGGTGAGGAAAGATTTACGGGACGCAGGCCGTTGATGAAGCCGCCGACGGGGACGCACGTGTCGTTACTGTCGATACGGCCGTCTCGATTGGTGTCCTCGATCAGGCGGCAGTCTACCGTGCTGGCGTTGGCCCCGGAGCCGGCGATGGTTGGGACGCCGATGAGCTGGCCCTTGGAATCGATGGCGAGGCAGCCGCTGTTGCCGCCGGCGATAGTGGCGTTGGTCTTAATCCAGGCGCGGCCGCCCACGCCGCGCTCGGCCGTGAAGCCGCTGACGACGCCGTCCGTGAGGGTGATGGTCTCGCCGCCAATGCCGGGGTAGCCCAGAATGCGAATGGGGTCGCCGATATCTATGGCGTCGGAATCGCCCGTGGGGATGAACGGGAACTGCTCGTGAACCTGGCGGCCGCTGAGGTCGGAATCGATCTTGATGACGGCGAGGTCGAGGGCGTAGTCGACGGCTACGATTTTGGCCAGGTAGCGTAGCTCCGGCGGCTCGTCGGTCTTGCTGGTGATGGCCACGCCCAGGTCCTGGTATTCTTGCTGGCGGTCATCAACGACGTGGCCGTTGGTGAGGATGAGGCCATCGACGGAGATAAAGGTGCCGGAGCCGTGCCAGACCGGGTCGCCACCGGAATCGAGGGCCTGGATTTGGACGACGGCGCGGGCCAGGTCGGCGATGGCTGTGGACCGGGCGGAAGCGGTGGGCGTTCCAGCGGTGGTCTTGGGTGTGGCGGTACCATTGGCGCCGTCATCGCCGCCGCAGGCGACCAGCAGCGAGAGCGACAGGGCGAGCCACAGCGGGGCTAGTGGGCGTAACGGCATTAGCTGTACCTCTTTGGAACTGGCCTTTGCGGGTGCTGGGCGCTCTTGATTCTCCCCCGCCAGCCGTATATGGTCAACGCTGCCCGCTCCCGCCGGCGCCGGCTCTTGGAAGCGGCTAGCAGGTTGATGAAGTAAGGGGAGTGCAGAGGAGCGGAGCCCCTCTGCGGGGTCTGGGGGTGTCCCCCAGATTCATTTCTTCTTTGAGGATGGGGCGCCGCGGGGCAAGATATCGTTTCCAGCACTCTACCAGAAGGAGGACGACATGCCATCACGATGGGACGGCGTAGCGGTCGACGGTTCAGCCATGCGCTGCTACCTGAGCATGCCGGACGGCGCCGGCGCACACCCGGCGGTGATCGTCATTCAGCACGCGGGTGGTGTGGACGACTTCGTCCGCACGATGACGGACCGGCTGGCCGCGGCCGGGTACCTGGCGCTGGCGCCGGACCTCTATCATCGGGAGGAGCCGAACAGCAGCGACGATCCGATGACCCGCATGGCACGGCTACGGGACACGACAATTGTGCGGGACGTGAACGCGGCGGTCGAGCACCTGAAGGGCCTGCCGGAGGCGAAGGCGGACCGCATCGGCATCACGGGCTTCTGCATGGGAGGCCGCGTCGCGTACCTGATGGCGGCGCGGAATGCGGACCTGACGGCGGCCGTGGTCTTCTACGGCGGAAACATCATGGCGCCGTGGGGCGAAGGACCGCCGCCATTTGAGCTGAGCAACCAGATATCGTGCCCGATCCTGGGTCTCTTCGGCGAGGATGACCCGAACCCCAACCCCGCCGACGTGGCGAAGCTGGACGCGGAGCTGACGCGCCTTGACAAGCGGCACGAGTTCCGCTCGTATGCGGGCGCCGGACATGCCTTCATGAACGAGGGCCGCCCGAGCTACCGGGAGGCGGCGGCGCAGGACGCCTGGACACGCTGCCTGGACTGGTTTGCCCGTTACCTGAAATCATGACGGACGAGGATGGGGCCAGCCTGAAGTGCGTCATCGGCTGGTCTCCGCGGCGCCCGCTGTGCGACCTGATTGCGGACGGACTGGCGTCCCTGGCCGATAAGGGCGATATTCGGCGTCTTGGCCGCGAATCGTGCCTGGTACACTCGGCGATCCCCGCGGATGTGATACGCGACCAGCTGCGGGGGAACCTGGAGGAAGGGGAATCGCTGCTGGTGGTGGAGTTCGAGAAGTGGTCCGGTTACGGGTGGGGTGTGGACGCCGCCTGGTTGCTGGCGCGGGGCCACTAGTCCGGCGCTTTGGTGGCGCCCTCGCTGACGGCCCGCCAGACCTCGCGGTCGCGGCGG
>JBGQEU010000076.1:0-6535 GCA_041496525.1 Dehalococcoidia bacterium | reverse complement strand
TCCTCAGCGATAAGACTGTAAAGAACTACGTCTCCAGCATCTTGAGCAAGCTGAACCTGCACCGCCGTTCGGAGGCCGCCGCCTTCATCGCCGAGCGCCGCGCCAAGGGACGAGACACCAGCGGGACGTAGACCGGCGTCCGGTTACTCCTAGTCGAACGTCATGAAGTTGGGCTCCACAAAGGCCCGCAGGATGTCCGGCCGCGATATCACACCCACCAGCTTCCCGCCCTCCGTCACCGGCACCCGCTGCACGCGGTGAGTCTCCAGTATCTTCATCACCTCGTCAACGGTGCACTCCACGTCCACACAGATTACCTCCAGCGTCATGATGTCTCTGGCTATCGTGATCCCCACCGGCTGGTGGGCCCGGATAGCCCGGATCACATCGAACTCCGTGACAATCCCCAGGATCTTGCCGTCCCGCTCCGTGACGGGCATGCCGCTGAAGCCGCCGGTGAACATCTGAATCGCGATATCCCGGGCTGTCGTCGTGGGCGCCGCTGCCACCACAGGCCGCGACATGATGTCCCGCGCCTTCATCTCGCCGACCTCATCCGTGGGATTCGCCTCCTCGTCGCTTCTGCGGGCCGTCATCACGTGACTCCTTGCTCCAGGGCGGCCAGCACACGCTCCAGCTTCTCCCGCGCCAGACGCGCGATCTCGCTGATGCCGGGAGCCCGGGACAGGTCCACCATCGTCAGCGGGTCCAGAATGGAGACGATCGATGCCTCTCCTTCCTGCCGAACCGTGACGTTGCAGGGCAGCAGCAGCCCGATGTCAATATCGGCCTGCAGCGCCGCATACGCCAGCGATGGGTTGCAGGCGCCCAGGATCACATAGGGCTGGAAGTCGGCGCCGATCTTCTCCTTTAACGTCTTCCTCACATCGATCGTCGTCAGGACGCCAAAGCCCTCACGCTTGAGAGCCTCGGTGACTGCCGCGAGGGCCTCTTCCAGCGGCATACGGACCTGCGTGCGTGTGCCGTATCGCAAGGTGGTGGACATGACAATCGCCTCCTCAGCGGACAGTATACGCAACGCCAGGATGCCTCAGAACGTGTCAAACGGCTCCATGAGAAGGGGTGATTAGGCCCCTACCGTGGTTTGACAAGCGGCGGTCAAATGTGAAATTAATAGCGTGCTCGCCGGGCCGCCATGCGGGCCGGCGAAGCGCAACCCGACGCCCATTCGATTGGAGGTCGCCCGTGACTGAAGTTCGTTTCGATGGCAGAGTCGCCATCATTACCGGCGCTGGCGGAGGTCTGGGCCGGTCCCACGCCCTGCTGCTGGCCTCCCGCGGAGCCAAGGTCGTGGTCAACGACCTCGGCGGTTCCCGGGACGGCACCGGCGCCGGCACCAGCATGGCGGACCAGGTGGTCCAGGAGATCAAGAAGGCCGGCGGCGAAGCCGTGGCGGACTACCACGGCGTGGACACCGCCGCCGGCGGCGAGGCCATCGTCAAAACGGCCCTGGACGCCTACGGCAAGATCGACATCGTGATCGCCAACGCCGGCATCCTGCGCGACCGCGCCTTCCACAACATCACCGAAGAGGACTGGGACAAGGTCTTCGCGGTACACCTCAAGGGCTCGTTCGACGTCGTCCAGCCGGCGTTTCGCATCATGCGGCAGAACGCCTACGGCCGCATCGTCTTCACGACTTCTAACGCCGGCCTCTACGGCAACTTCGGGCAGGCCAACTACTCCTCTGCCAAGACCGCCCTCCTTGGTTTCATGAACACGCTCGAGCTCGAAGGCGCCAAGTACAACATCAAAGCCAACACGATCGCCCCAGTCGCCGCCTCCCGTCTGACCGAGGACGTGATGCCCCCGCAGGTGCTGGAGAAGCTCAAACCAGAGTACGTGTCGCCGGTCGTCGCTTACCTCTGCTCGGAGGAATGCCAGATATCCGGCAACATCTTCACGGCCGGCGGCGGCTACGTCGGCCGCGCCGCCATCGTCGAGGGCAAGGGGGCATTCATCCCTGATCCGACGATTGAAGCCATCCGCGACAACCTCGCTAAGATCACGGACATGTCCGGGGCAGAGGAGTTCGCCAACGCCTTCGACGAAGTGTCGAAGCGCCTCTCCCCAAACCTGCAGACGGCGGGCTCTTGATCATGACGCAGCGCAAGCCACTGAGCCCGGACGCCGTCGGCCTGGAGCTGCCGCCCACCAGTTTCCGCTACGAAGAGCGCGATGTGATGCTCTATGCGCTCGGCATCGGCGCCAGCGAACTGGACTTCGTCTACGAGCGCAACCTGAAGGTCCTGCCCACGTTCGCCGTCATACCAGCCTTCCCCGCCCTGATGGGCTTGAGCGCAGCCGTGGAGATAAACCCGGTTATGATCCTCCACGGCGAGCAGGGTTTCACAATCCACAAGACAATCCCGGTAAAGGGCAACCTCACCACCTCCGGCAAGGTCGCCAGCGTGTACGACAAGGGGAAAGGTGCGCTCGTCACCATCGAGACGGAGACCCGCGACGAGACGGGAGACGTGCTCTTCACCAACACCTCCGGCATCTTCGTGCGCGGCGCCGGCGGCTTCGGCGGCGAGCGCGGCCCGGAGGCCGGCAACGCCGCCCCGGAGCGGGGGCCGGACCGCAGCGTCTCCATGGAGACGTTGCCCATCCAGGCCATGATCTACCGGCTCTCCGGCGACCGTAACCCCCTGCACATCGATCCGGCCTTCGCCAAGATGGCCGGCTACGACCGCCCCATCCTGCACGGCCTCTGCAGTTTCGGCCATGTGGGGCGGGCTGTGCTGGCGGAGTACGGCGGCAACGACCCGTCGCGCTTCGTGGGGCTGTCCGTCCGCTTCTCGGGCGTGGTCTATCCCGGCGATACGATCACCACAGACATGTGGGACGAGGGCCAGGGGCACATCGTCCTGCAGGCCCGGACGCAGGAAGGGCGCGTGGTCATCAGCAACGCCGCCGCCCAGGTGCGATAAGCTTTACGCCAAAGCGGCCGTAGGGGCGCAGCGTGCTGCGCCCCTACCTCATCGCAATGCCGGTCGCGCGGTTGCAACCCTGTAGCTGCCGGGCTAGCATAGATATCGGAGCCGGCAGACTCCCGCCGCTTGCGGGCAGGAAGAACGCATAGCGGCTAGGCAGGACGCCACTCAGCCATCCCGGGCCGCGGGCCGAAGGAGTGTGGATGCGTATCGTCGTCGGGGCTGACCACAGGGGGTTCGCGCTGAAGGACGTCATCGCCGGCCGCCTGCGCGCCGACGGACACGAGGTCCTGGACGTGGGCACGAACAGCGATGCCCCGGTCGATTACCCGGACGTGGCCGTGGCCGCCGCCGAGGCCATCCTGTCCGGACGCGCCGAAAGAGGCATCCTGGTCTGCGGCAGCGGCGTCGGCGCCGTCATCGCCGCCAACAAGCTGGCCGGCATCCGGGCTGGCCTCTGCCACGACACATACTCAGCCCACCAGGGCGTGGAGCACGACGACATGAACCTGCTCTGCATCGGCTCTCGCGTCGTCGGCGAGGATCTGGCGCTGGAGATCGTCAGGGCCTTCGTGGCGGCCAGGTTCAGCGGCGAGGAGCGCTATCGACGCCGCCTGGCCAAGGTGGCAGCCCTGGAAGGCCGGCCGCAGCAGGTTCCGGGGTAGAGGAAGGAGAGCGGGAGATGGCGAACCCCTTGAGGGAATTGCAGAAGCACGGTCAGAGCGTCTGGTATGACAACCTGAACCGGGCCCTGCTGGTCAGCGGTGACCTGCAGCGCCTGGTGGACGAAGACGGCGTCAGCGGCGGCACCTCCAACCCGTCCATCTTCGAAAAGGCGATGAGCAGCGTCGCCTACTACGACGAAGACATCAGGCGCCTGACGCGGGAAAACAAGGACGTCTACCAGATCTTCGACGCCCTCACCATCGATGACATCGGCCGCTGCGCCGACGTCTTCCGCCCGATCTACGACGAGACCGGCGGGCGCGACGGCTTCGCCTCCCTCGAGGTCGCTCCCACGCTCGCACGTGACACCAAGGTCAGCCTCAAAGAGGCGCACCGCCTGTTCCAAACGCTGGGCCGGCCCAACGTGCTGATCAAGATCCCCGGCACCCCCGAAGGGCTGCCGGCCATCGAACAATGCCTGCGGGACGGCATCAATATCAACATCACCCTCCTCTTCGGCGTCGAGAGCTACGAGCGCGTGGCCTGGGCGTACGTCCGCGCCCTGGAGGGGCGCCGGGCGGCCGGCCAGCCGATCGATCGCATCGCTTCCGTCGCCAGCTTCTTCGTCAGCCGGGTGGACACACTCACGGACGAGAAGCTGGAGGAGAAGATCAAGGGCGCCGGCAGCGACACCGAGCGGGAGGAGCTACGCTCGCTCCTGGGCCAGGCCGGCATCGCCAACGCCAAGATCGCCTACTCCAAGTTCCAGGAGATCTTCTCCAGCCCCCGCTGGAAGGCGCTGGCGGAACACGGAGCGCGCGTCCAGCGCTGTCTGTGGGCCAGCACCAGTACGAAGAACCCCGGCTACCGCGACGTAATGTACGTCGAGGGGCTGATCGGCCCGGACACCGTGAACACTGTACCACAGGCCACTCTGGACGCCTTCCGCGACCACGGCATCGTGCAGCCAACGCTAGAGAGGGCCGTCGACGAGGCTTTCGAGACGGTACGCCGCCTGGAGAGGGCCGGCATCGACTTCAAGGCTGTCACCGATGAGCTCCAGGTGCAGGGCGTCCAGTTGTTCGCAGACTCCTACCAGAAGAGCATCCAAGGGCTCAAGCAAAAGCACGACGCCCTGCGGGCGGAACTGGAGAGCGGGATCGGGGCCGCCAGGGGAGACTGACCCCGTGGATACGCTCAGGTCTCTTCGGGAGCAGGGATTCCTGGAAAGGCTCCGGAGGAGAGACACCTCGTTATGGAGCCGGGACCCGGAGGAGCAGGCGGCCATCGCCAACCGGCTGGGCTGGGTCACGGTTCACACCACAATGGCCGAACGCTCTCTCGAACTGCGCGAGTTCGGGCGGGAGGTCCAGGAGGGTGGCTACACGCAGGTCGTGCTCCTGGGAATGGGCGGCAGCTCGCTGGCGCCGGAGGTTTTCCAGGCGACGTTCGGGCCTGCCGCCGGGTTCCCGCCCCTCACCGTCCTCGATACGACTGATCCCGCCTCGATCCTGGCGGTCGAGCGGTCGCTGGACCTGCAACGAACGCTGTTCATCGTCTCCAGTAAGTCCGGGACGACCATCGAGACCACATCGCTCTTCCGGTACTTCGCCGAACGAGTCCGCGCCGCCCGCGGCGACGGCGGCGTCCTGGAGAACTTCGTGGCCATCACAGACCCCGATACTCCGCTGGAAAAGCAGGCCAATCGTGAAGGCTTCCGGCGCTGCTTCCTGAACCCGCCGGACATCGGCGGCAGATACTCGGCGCTCTCGTATTTCGGTCTCGTTCCAGCCGCCGCCATCGGCGTGGACATCGACCGGCTGCTGGAGGGAGCGCAGGCACTGGACCAGCGGGCCACGCTGGAGCTGGGCGCCACCCTGGGCGCGATGGCGGCGGAAGGGCGCGACAAGATCACCTTCTTACCAACGCCCGCCCTGCGCAGCTTCGGGGCCTGGGCAGAGCAACTCCTGGCTGAGAGCACCGGCAAGAAAGGCCAGGGGCTGGTCCCCGTGGACGGCGAGCCCGCCGGCCCGCCGGAGGTCTACGGCAACGATCGCCTGTTCGTGCGCCTCCGCCTGGCCGGCCAGCCGGACGAGCTGGACGGCCCGGTGCGCGCCATCCAGGCGGCGGGCCATCCCATCGTCACCATCGAGCTGAGCGGCGTTTACGCCCTGGGCGCCGAACTCCTGCGCTGGGAGATCGCCACGGCCGCCGCCGGAGCCCTGATGGGCATCGACCCCTTTGACGAGCCGAACGTCCAGGAGAGCAAGGACAACACCATGGCGGTGCTGCGGGAGTCTTCGCGGGCGGAACACGTCTCGGACCCGCCGCCGACGGCAACGGACGACGCGCTCTCGCTCTACTGCGACGCGGCGACGGCGCAGGTGCTGGGCGGAGGCGAAAGCAGCGTTGGCTCGGCTCTGGCGCAACACTTCCGCCGCAGCGGGGCGGGCGATTACCTGGCGATAATGGCCTACTTCCAGCGCAGCGAACGACACGACCGCCTCCTTACCCGAATGAGGACTATGTTGCGCGACGCCACCCGCCTGGCTACCACCGCCGGCTACGGGCCGCGGTTCCTCCACTCCACCGGCCAGCTGCATAAGGGAGGACCGCCCACCGGCGTCTTCCTGCAGCTAACGGCCGATGACCAGTTGGACCTGCCGATTCCGGGCGAGCCGGCGTACAGTTTCAGCAAGCTGAAGCAGGCGCAGGCCCTGGGCGACCTGCGCGCCCTCCAACAACGCGGCCGCCGGGTCGTGCGAGTTCATGTGAGCGGTGTGCTGGACGCCGGGCTGGAGCGGCTGGTGGATTCTGTGGAACGGGAGCTGGCGGCGGCAGTGCCCGGACGGAGGGAGTAAGCGTGCAACTGGGGATGATCGGGCTCGGGCGGATGGGCGCCAATATGACCC
>JBGQEU010000075.1:0-6579 GCA_041496525.1 Dehalococcoidia bacterium | reverse complement strand
TAGAACCCCGAAGCGAATCCCCGGTACGCACCGTCGGCCTCCCCCCACTCCACATCCACCACATCCACTCGCCCCATCCGGGGTCCCTCGTGCAGGTACACGAGGAGCTGTTCCAGGTCGGAGCGCTCCCCCTCCGCCACCACCTCCACCGACCGTCCGTCCGGCAGGTTGCGCGCGTAGCCGGTCAGACCGAGGATTCGCGCCCGCGTGTACACGTAGTCGCGAAAGCCCACCCCCTGTACGCGCCCCCGCACGACCGCTCGCACGGATGCTTCATCCGCCCGTTGACTGTCACCTATCACCTGACACCTACCGCGTCCAGGCCCGCCTGCACCACGTCCGGCGGCACGTCGTCCCGGATGGCCGGCCGGCCGATCCCCTCCAGTAACACCCAGTGCATCGCCTTACCCTGCACCTTCTTGTCCAGCGCCATCGCCGCCATCACCCGTTGCCGGTCGATCCCCTCCACCCGCGCCGGCAGCCCGAAGCGCTCCAGCAGCCGCCGCTGTCGCTCCGCCACCTCGTGCGAGAGCAGCCCCATGCGCTCGCTGATGGCGGCGGCCGCCGTCATGCCGATGGCCACCGCCTCGCCGTGCAGATAGCGGCCGTAGCCGGTCGCCGACTCGATGGCGTGCGCGACTGTGTGCCCGTAGTTGAGCATCGTGCGCGGGCCCTTCGTCTCGAACTCGTCCTCGCTGACCACCCGCGCCTTGATGGCGATGCTCTCCCGGATCGCCCGCGTCGCCGCCTCCGCGTCCAGCTTCACGACCGCGTCCGTCTTCTCCTCCAGTATCGCCAGCAGCGCCTCGCCGGCGATCATCGCGTGCTTGATCACCTCCGCCCAGCCGGAGCACAGCTCCCGCGCTGGCAGGGTCCGCAGAGCGGCTGCGTCGGCCAGCACGAACCGCGGCTGGTAGAACGCGCCGATCATGTTCTTGGCCTGTGGGTGATTCACCCCCACCTTCCCACCGATCGCCGCGTCCACCATCGCCAGCAGGCTCGTCGGCACGTGCACAAGCGGCAACCCCCGCGCGAACGTCGCCGCGACGAACCCGCCCAGGTCCGTGACAACGCCGCCGCCCAGCGCGATGATCACATGCCCGCGCTCCGCCTTCCGCTCGATCAGCCAGTCGTATATCCCGGACGCGGTCGCCAGCGTCTTGCTGGCCTCCCCGGGCGGCACGGTATAGGAGTCGAACGCGATCTCCGCCTGCCGCAGCGCCGCTCCGGCTTCGTCGCCCAAGTGGTGGAAAACCTGCTCGTCGCTGACCAGGTACGCGTGCCTCCCCAACCCACCTTCCCGCAGCCGCGCACCCAGGTCGCCCAGCACCCCCCAGCCGACGAACACGGGATACTCGTGGCTCAGCGTCTGCACCATGCAGGCCGCGCCCGCCGGTATGGTGTGCAGCGTCGTCGCGGGCGCTTCCACATCGGGCGCCATCATGGCGGCCAGCCGTCCGGCGTCGGACAGCGCCGTCCCGGCCAGCGCTCGCCACGCCTCTAGCACCTGCGCCGCCACCTCCTCCGGTGTCATCGCATCCGTGTGCACCGCCCAATCGCACAGCGCGTACAGATACTGGCGCGCGGCCTTCAGCGCCTTGATCCGCGAGGACGGGTCGGCCGCCGCCAGGAGCGGCCGGTCCAGCGGCTCTTCCTGGGCTCGCTCCTGGAGCCGCGCCAGTATCGTCTCCGGCCGCGCCTCCAGGCAGACCACGAACCCACCGTCGGCCATTCGCCGCCGGTTCTCCGCGCTCAATACGGCGCCGCCGCCGGTGGCGATTATGACGTCACGCCGCGAGCAGGCCTCCCGCAACGCCTCCGCCTCCATCTCCCGGAACCGGCGCTCGCCTTCGTCCCGGAATATCTCCAGGATGCGCTTGCCCGCCCGCTCCTCGATCAGCGGGTCGGTGTCGATGACCTCCCAGCCGAGCTGATCGGCTAGGATAGGCGCGACGACGCTCTTGCCCGTGCCGGAGAAGCCGGTGAGGACGATGCGGGAAGGGGCGGTCATGGGCAGATTATAGCCCCAGGGTCACGATCAACGAACCGGCAGCGTTAGATGGCCTTGCCCCGCGGGCCGATCGTCTCTTGGTAGGCCTTGAAGTTGCGCTGTGTCTCCTCCAGGGAGTCGCCGCCGAACTTCTCCAGCATCGCCCGCGCCAGCACGATCGCCACCATCGCCTCACCGACTACCCCGGCCGCCGGCACTGTGCACACGTCGGAGCGCTCGTAGTGCGCCTGGACCTCCTCCGCCGTGTACAGGTCCACGGAGGGCAACGGCTTGGACAGCGTCGATATCGGCTTCAGCGCGCCGCGCACGATCACGGGCTCGCCGTTTGTCATCCCGCCTTCCAGCCCGCCGGCGTGGTTCGTGGCCCGCCGCCAGGGCCGGCCCTTCCACTGGCCCGGAGGCAGGATTATGTCGTGCGCCTGGGAGCCCGGCCCCGCCGCGACGGCAAACCCGCCGCCGATCTCGACGCCCTTTACGGCGTGGATGCTCATGACAGCCTGCGCCAGCTGCCCGTCCAGCTTGCGGTCCCACTGCACGTGAGAACCGAGCCCGATGGGCACCCCCGTGGCCCACATCTCGAACGTCCCGCCCAGCGTGTCGCCCGCCTCCTGCGCCGCATCGATCGCCTGCACCATGCGCTCGCCCGCCTCCGCGTCGGCGCAGCGCACCGGCGACGCCTCGGCCGCGTCCCAGTCCGGCTCCCCCTCGACCACCGCGCAGATGTCGCCGATGGAGGTCGTGAGGGAATGGACCGCCACGCCGAACTCCTCCAGGAAGCGCCGGCAGACCGCCCCCGCCGCCACCCGCGCCGCCGTCTCCCGCGCTGAGGCCCGCTCCAGCACATTGCGCACGTCGTCAAATCCGTACTTCATCGCCCCCGCCAGGTCGGCGTGGCCGGGTCGCAGCCTCGTCACCTTCTTCGGCTCGCCCTCGTACGGCCCCACCCCCATCACCTCGCTCCAGTCCTCCCACACCCGGTTGGCGATGAGCATGGCGACGGGGCTCCCCAGCGTCCGGCCGTGGCGCACGCCGCCCAGGATCTGCGCCCGGTCCTGCTCCAGTTGCTGCCGCCGCGAGCGCCCGTACCCGCCCTGCCGCCGCCGCAGGTCCTGCGCGATGTAGTCCTCGGTCAGCGCCAGGTCCGCCGGGATGCCCTCCAGCACCACGATGAGCGCCTGCCCATGCGATTCGCCCGCCGTGAGCAGCCGTAGCTCGGTCATGGCCCGCCTGAGGCGGGCGCCCGCCGGCCGTTCCCACGCGCCGTCCGCACGCTCGCCGTCACGGCTGGCCGCACCGGCAGTGGCCGGCCGCTATCACTCAGCCGGTAGCGCCCGCCCAGCGCCTCAACGATCTGCTCGGGTGTCCACTCCTCCCAGTCCACGAGCTTCGCGGTCTCGCGGCTCGTCGCCGTCGAGAGGATGCAGTCCCGCTTCGTGGCGCCATCCGCCTCCCCATACGTCGTGTAGACATCGATCTGCACCCGCTCCGGCCGGAAATGCGGCAACTCGTAGAACAGCATGTCCGCCGCCTGAGCGGTGATCGCCATCCCCTCTTGCAGGGGGTTGCGCACCTCTACCCAGCGCCCGTTCAGCAGCTGGTGCTCGCTGTCCGCCTGGCAGGACACACGCACGAAGTCCGCGCCCACGTCCACCGCCTGCAGGCTCTGGATGCCGCGCCAGACCTCCGTGGGCACCTGCTTCGGCCGCTTCACGGACCGCCAGGCCGACAGCGCGTCCTCCACGATGTCCCGGATCACCTTCACGTCCCCGGCCGCCGCCGCCTTCCGCCAGGCCATCGCCGCCCGCGTTCCCTGCACGATGATGTACGCGACGATCAGGAAGAGGATCGCCAGCCCCAGCAGCGCCCACTGCATCATGCCGAAGCGCCCTCCGATGCCGCCAGCGCCTTCCGCGCCGCCTCGAACATCACCTCAACCGGCGCTGCCCGACCCGTCCACAGCCCGAACGACTCCGCGCCCTGGTAAATCAGCATCGGCAGGCCGCCCAGCACCCGGGCCCCGCGGTTGTGCGCGGCCCTCATCAGCGGCGTCTCCGCCGGCCGGTAGATCAGATCGTATACAAGAACGCCGGAGCGTATCACATCTGCGGGCACAGGGGAATTCGCCTCCTCAGAAGCTTGTTTTCTGGCTGCGCGGCTACCTGAACCGACAGACGTACAGTTTACCAGAAGGTCGGCGCCCATAGCCGCCGACGCCCATGAGATGTAGGCGTCCGGCAGGGCGTGCAGCTCCGTGGCGCCCGCCGGCGGCCGCATCTCCTGCACCAGCTTCGTCGCCCTGGCAAACGTGCGGTTGATTACGGTCACGCTGGCTGCGCCGGCCTCGATTAGCGCCGTTACGACGGCCCGCGCCGCTCCGCCCGCACCCGCTATAATGGCCCGGCGTCCAGCGGGATCGAACTGCCCCGCTTCCCGCAGCGCCCGCAGAAATCCGGCCACGTCAGTATTGTAGGCGCACAAGCGCCCTTCCCGGTTCACCACGGTGTTAACCGCGCCGACGCGCCGCACCACGTCATCCAGCTCGTCCATCATCGGCAGGATGGCCTCCTTGTGCGGGATGGTCACGTTCGCGCCGAGCACTGCCTGTGCCCGCAACCCCCCCACCCGCACCTCCAGCCCCTCTGGCGGCGTCGGCCAGGCCTCGTACACGATGTCCAGCTGCAAGTGGTCCAGCGCCGCCTGCTGGAAAGCCGGCGAGAGCGATTTCTTGCCCGGACCGCCGATAACTCCCAGGTACTTCATGTCAGCGGCGACCACCCCGCCATGCCGCACCGTTCATGGCGCGGCGCCGCCGCCTGCCCCATACTTCTTCACGTTCTCGATATGCTCATCCAGCGTACGCGCGAACGCATGCGAGCCGTCCGGTTTCGCCACGAAATAGAGGTAATCAGTATCTGCCGGCTGCACCACGGCGATTATCGAGCTGAGGCCCGGGTTGCAGATGGGGCCCGGCGGCAGCCCGTAATACCGGTACGTGTTGTAAGGCGAGCCGCTCTGCAAATCGGCCTGCGTCAGCTCCTGCTTCCAGTAGCCGTACTGCGCCACGCTCTGCGGCGTCACCACCCCATACTGCACCGTCGGGTCCGCCTCCAGCGGCATGCCCAGCCGCAGCCGCCTCAGGAACACCTGCGCCATGATCGGGCGCTCCTCCGGCACCTGCGCTTCCCTCTCGATGATCGCCGCCAACGTCAGTACGTTGCGCAGGCTCAGCCCCACCTCCGTCGCCGCCTCCCGGATCCCCGCTGGCACATTGTCATCGAACGCCTGCAACATCCTCTGGACGATGTCGCGCGGCTTGTCGGCGGCCCGTATCGGGTAAGTGGCCGGGTACAGGAAGCCTTCCAGCGTCTCACCCGCGTCCAGGTCCTTCACGAAATCGAACGCATAGTCGTGGCTGCGCGCCGCCGCCAGGAACTCGTCGCGAGGCACGCCCTGCTGCGCCACGGCGTCCGCGATCTCCTCCAGCCGCCAGCCCTCGATTACTGTGACCAGCCGGCTGGACACGATGCCGTTGCGCAGCCGGTAAATCACCTCCATCGCCGGCGTCGCCACCCCGAACTCGTAGTCACCGGACTGAAGCATCCTGTCGTACCCGAGAAGCGCCACCAGGATACGGAACTGCGTCGCCGAGTCGATGACGGCCGCCGTCTCCAGCCGCTCGCCGATGTCTTGCGGGGAATCGCCCTGCTGCACCGTCACCTGAATCGCTGCGCCGGGCGTCCGCGTGTCCGGCTGGTACGGCCCCACTTCGCCGATCGTCCCCGGGCTCTTCACGATGGCCCACACGGCGGCCGCGATCATGAGAGCGGTGACGCCGACAGCGGCGATCGGGACCAGTCGCCGGCTAATCATAGGGGCGAATACTGTCCATGTAGGCCTGTAACAGAATCGCCGCCGCCACCGCGTCCTGCGCCTGCTTCCTGCTCCGGCTTCCCGTCGCGCGACGCCCGCGGCTGCCGCGCCCCGCCGGGGCGGTCTGTCTCCGCGCCTGCGCCGTCGTCAGACGTTCGTCCCACATCCGCACGGGGACCGCCAGCCGCCGCGACACCGCCTCTACCACCTCCCTCACCCGCTGCGCCTGCGGGCCCTCCGCGCCTGACAGCGATAGCGGCAACCCCACCACCAGCTCGTCGGCCCGCTCTTCCCCAGCAATCTGCACGATCGCCTCCACAGCGTCGCCCTCCACCCTCAGCGTCGTCAACGGTATCGCGATGCGGGTGCGGTCGTCGGCCGCCGCCACGCCGATCCGTCTCTCCCCAAAGTCGATGCCGATAATGCGCACGTTATCGGCCGATCATCCGGGGCCGGCCCGGCGGCCCGCACCCGTCAGCCACGCTTGCCCCCGACTGCCAACATCTCCCGCACGGCGTCCGGGACGATGGCCAGCGCCGCGTCGATCTTGCTCAGGTCCTTCCCGCCACCCTGCGCCATGTCCGCGCGCCCCCCGCCCCCCCCCCCCCCCCCCCAAGCCACCCCCCTAAACAGGGTCCCCCCCTGCAAACCCCCCCCGCCCCAAAACAGAGTTGGCACCCCCCACAAACCCGGCGTTC
>JBGQEU010000074.1:0-6692 GCA_041496525.1 Dehalococcoidia bacterium | reverse complement strand
AGGTGCTCCTTCGGCGTCACGTAGCAGAGGAGCGATGACCCGTACCAGCCGACCATCGCGGCGCCGATGGCGGAGGTGATGTGGTCGTAGCCGGGCGCGATGTCCGTGACCAGCGGCCCGAGGGTGTAGAAGGGGGCCTCGTGGCACCACTCCTGCTGCTTCTCGACGTTCATCTGGAGCTGGTCCATGGGCACATGGCCGGGGCCTTCCACCATCACCTGGCAGCCCTTCTCGCGGGCGCGGACCGTCAGCTCGCCCAGGGTGCGCAGCTCGGCGAATTGGGCCTCGTCGGAGGCGTCGGCCAGGCAGCCGGGCCGCAGGCTATCGCCCAGGGAGAACGACACGTCGTAGCGGGCAAAGATGTCGCAGATGTCGTCGAAGCGCTCGTACATGGGGTTCTGCTTGTGGTGGTAGAACATCCACTGGGCCAGGATGGAGCCGCCGCGGGAGACGATGCCGGTGAGCCGGTTCGTGGTCAGCGGCAGGTACTCCAGCAGGATGCCGGCGTGTATCGTCTGGTAATCGGTGCCCTGCTTCGCCTGGTGCTCGATCATCCCGACGAAGTCATCGGGGGTCAGGTCCTCGATCCGGTCGGCCTGGGTCACCGCCTGATAGACAGGCACAGTGCCGATGGGCACGGTGGAGTCATCGATGATGGCCTGCCGGATGCGGTCGATGTCGCCGCCGGTGGAGAGGTCCATGACGGTATCTGCGCCGTAATGCACGGCGTAGTGCAGCTTCTCCAGCTCCTTCTCGATGTCCGAGGTGACGGCGGAGTTGCCGATGTTGGCGTTGATCTTGACCGTGCACGCCTTGCCGACGCCGATCGGGTCCAGGCGCCCGCCCAGGTGGCTAACGTTGGCCGGGATGATCATCCGCCCACGCGCCACCTCGTCCCGAATCAACTCGGGCGGCAGGTCCTCCTTCTCGGCCACCCGCGCCATGGCGTCCGTGATCACGCCCTGACGCGCGAACTGCAGTTGCGTCACCGGCTTGCTACCGTTGCGGCCCATCGTCTGCTCCTTTCCGACTGTTCTCGTTGGCTGCTGGCTTCCTCATTGCAAAAAGAAACGCCGCCTGGTCAATGCCAGCGGCGTCGTGATAGTGGTTTCCTTCGCTGGCATTACCCAGATCAGGTTCGGCGGTCGGCGGCGATTCCTGCCACCCTCTCAGCCCAGGCCCTGAGCTCCCGCTATTCGGTTGCGGCCCTTCGACTGACGTCTCAGGACATGGTTCAGATTAGCACCGGCGGGGGAGGGAGTCAACGCGTTCGCGAGGGATTAGCCACAGATGAACACCGATGAAAACATCGGAGGTTTGGCTGCGGATCGAGGCAGATTATCGCGGCTGCGCCCCACCATGCCTCGGGGATCGCCGCCGGCACGACGGCTTAGGTTCTGCCGGCGATGTTCGGACACGGCGAGGGGCGATCCCTGACATCGCCCCCCCGACGTTAACCAAATCTCAACCCAGCCAGCCCGCTCGTTAATTGACGGGTTACGAGGACCACCGTAGCCTGAAGTTGCCTTTGAGGGAGGGCAAAATGAGTACAGCGTTCGTGGGCATGCTGTTCTTCGCAGCCGCCTTGGTAGCTCTGGCGGTGCTCGGGAACGACATCATGCCCCACGTCATAAACGCAGCCCTGCATCAGTAGCGACCGGCCTGGTCGCCGCCGTTGCCTGGTGCCTCGCCGCGACAGGTGTGGCAATGGCATGGCGGGTGGGCGCACCACATCTCGCGCGTATATCGCCGCGCGATGGGCGTTCAGGGTGGGAACGCCGGCTCACTACTCGCCCTCCCACCACTGCCAGAAGTGATGCACCGGGCCGTGGCCGCGGCCAATGGGGTGGGCCCGCCGTAGAGCCTCCGTCACGTACTCCTTGGCGCGGCCGACCGCCGCCGGCACGGCCTCACCTCGCGCCAGGAAGGCGGCTATGGCAGAGGCGAACGTGCAGCCCGTCCCATGAGTGCTCGCCGTCTCGATCCGCGGAGCGCTGTATTCATGGAACTCACGGCCGTCGAACAGCACGTCGATCGCCATCTGACCTTCTCTGTGGCCGCCCTTGATGACGACGTTGCGCGCACCCATGGCATGGATGGCCCGCGCCGCGTCACGGATGTCTTCATCGCACTCGAGCTTGCACCCCAGCAGGGCCTCTGCCTCCGGCAGGTTCGGCGTAACGACATCCGCCAGGGGTATCAGTAGCGCGCGCATCGCCTCGATGCCATCGTCACTCAGGAGGCGCGTCCCGCTCTTCGATGCCATCGCGGTGTCCACCACCAGGTTCTTGAACGCGTGCTGCCGGGCCTTCTCCGCGACCACCCGCACGATGCCGCCGTTCGCCAGCATGCCGGTCTTGACGGCGTCCGGCTCGATATCGGCCAGAACGGCGTCGATCTGGGCCGCCACGATCTCCGGCGGCGCCTCGTAGACGGCGGTTACGCCCATCGTGTTCTGGGCGGTGATCGCGGTGATGGCGGACAGGCCGTAGACGCCGAGCGCGGCGCAGGTCTTGAGGTCGGCCTGGATGCCGGCGCCGCCGCTCGGGTCCGAGCCCGCTATGGTCAGGACGGAACGCATGGTCGGTGGTTAGTGATTAGTGGAAGCTTCCACCTCGTCATCACGCTACCATGTTAATCCCCACCCCGCACACACGGTACTGTTTACACGCAGGGCGCCGCCGTCCGGCTATAATCGCCTGTTGGAGGTTGCCTGGATGATCCAACAGGTGGTGGGGTCATGAATGACATCGGCCTGGAAGAGGCCGTGGACCGCGCGGCCCGGGCGATCGTCAACGCCCGGCACGTGGTGGCGCTGGTGGGCGCCGGGCTCTCGGCGGAGAGCGGAGTGCCGACGTTCCGCGGCCCGGAGGGCCTCTGGACCAAGCACGGCGAGCCGGACCTGCGGGACTACGAGCGCTTCGCTGCCGACCCCAAGACGTGGTGGGAACAGCGCATCAGCCGCGCCAGCAAATACAACGAGCTGGTGCAGGCGCTGGAGAAAGCGGCCCCCAACGCCGGCCACCTTGCCCTCCGCGACCTGGAAGAGGCCGGCTATCTGAAGCACATCATCACCCAGAACATCGATAACCTGCACCAGGAGGCGGGCAGCCGGGCGATCAGCGAGATCCACGGCAACCGCACCAAGCTGCGTTGCATCGGCTGCAACCAGCGCTGGGCGCTCGACGAGTTCCCCATCGACGAACTGCCTCCGCACTGCCCGCAGTGCGGCGACATCGTCAAGGGCGATACGGTGATGTTCGGTGAGCCCATCCCCCGCGATGTGCTGGACGAGTGCATCGAGCAGGCGCGCCGCTGCGACTGCATGCTGCTCATCGGCACCAGTGCCGTCGTCTACCCGGCGGCCGGCTTGCCGGTAGACGTGAAGATGTCCGGTGGCCGTCTCATAGAGGTGAACCCGAACGAGACACCGCTGACGGAGATATCGGACATCGTCCTGCGGGCGCCGGCGGGACAGGCGCTGCCGCGGGTGGCCGAGCGCGTGCGGGAGATCAGCGTTGGCTGAAGCGAGGCCGGCTCTGGACGGCATCCGCGTCCTCGATCTCACCATCTGGCAGCAGGGCCCGATGACGACTGCCATGCTGGCCGACTGGGGTGCCGACGTCGTCAAGATCGAAGGGCCGGACTCGCCGGACCCCGGACGCTCGCTCATCCGGTACGAGGCCTCCCCCGGCGGGCCCAACGCCTACTTCGAGACGCACAACCGCAACAAGCGGGGCATCGTCCTGGACCTGAAGACGGAGGCCGGACGGCGCGTCTTCTACCGCCTCGTGGAGGATGCGGACGTCGTCATCCAGAACTTCCGGCCCGGCGTTGACGACCGCCTTGGCATCGACTACCCGGCGCTCGCTGGGATAAACCCCAAGATCGTCTATTGCGCGGCGTCCGGGTTCGGTCTGAGCGGCCCCGACGCCCAGCGCCCGGCGCTGGATCCGCTGGCGCAGGCGCGCGGCGGTGTGATGAGCGTAACGGGCGAGCCGGAGTCGCCGCCCACGCGGACCTTCGCCGGCTTCGCAGACCAGGTCAGCGCCTTCCTGCTGGCTTTCGGGATCATGGTGGCGCTCTTCCACCGGGAGCGCACCGGCCAGGGGCAGATGGTGGACGGCTCTCTGCTGCAAGGCACGATCGCCGTGCAGGCGTTCAACATCGCCAGCTACCTGATGTCCGGAACCTACGCCGGGTCGCCGGTGCCGCGCATCTCTCGCCGGCTAACGAGCCCTCTCTGGAACCACTACCGGGCGCAGGACGGCAGTTGGCTCATGCTGGGGATGGCGCAGGTAGGCCGTTACTGGCCCGCCTTTCGACAGGCCATGCAGGAGGCCACCGGCGAGCGGCTGGAGCCGGAAGAGATGAGTGTGGAGTGGATCCGCATGCACGCCGGCGAACTCCTGCCGCTGATCGCGAGGCTGGACGAGATGTTTGCCACGAAACCCGCCCGCTACTGGGTGGACCTCTTCCGGCGCTACGACCTGCTCATCGAGGCCGTCCAGGAGTACGCCGACCTGGCAGCCGATCCGCAGGTGACGGCCAACGGCATGTTCGCGCAGCTCCACCACCCGACCCATGGCGAGCTGAAGATGGCGGCGCCGGCCGTGAACCTCAGCATCACGCCCGGACGCATTCGCACGCCGGCGCCGGAGTTCGGGCAGCACACGGAGGAGGTGCTCCTGGAGGCCGGATTCAGCTGGGAGGAGATCGAGGCCCTGCGGTCCCAGGGCGCTATCGGGCACCGCTAGACGGCGGTGTAACTAATGGCGTTTGCCCCGGTGGGGGCCCGCAGGCCTCCGCTATGTCCGAGCGTTAGGCCCGGCGCTCAGCCACCATCATCTCGCGGAGCTTGCGCAGGCTGCGGAAGATGATGACGCGAACGTTAGACTCAGTCAGGTCCATGATCTCTGCGATCTGGCTGTTGGACAGCTCGGCGTCGAACTTGAGGGCGATGATGTCCTGTTCCCGTTGAGGGAATTCACGCACCAGCCGCGCGACCGTCCCCAGCTCCT
Organism: Dehalococcoidia bacterium; assembly: GCA_041496525.1. Lineage (GTDB taxonomy): Bacteria > Chloroflexota > Dehalococcoidia > SM23-28-2 > RBG-16-64-32 > JBGQEU01. The sequence continues at coordinate 1,671 of JBGQEU010000074.1, read as the reverse complement.
CACGCATGAGGATCTCGCTCTCCACAGAGGCGGTGGCCGGCGCGATCTCTTTCAGGATGTCGTGATCGACAACCGTCTCGCGGCCGTACTTCCTGGCATGAGTGATGACAAGGTTCCGGGCAATGGTGAACAGCCACGTGGAGAAAGCGCCTTCGCTCCGCAGGGAATCGGCCTTGACGAACGCCCGCTCGAAGACGTCTGCTGCTAAGTCCTCGGTGAGGTGGACGTTGTGGACGCGGCCGTAGATGTAGGCAAAGACCCTGGGGAAATACTGCCGGTACGTCTCGGCGAAGTCATCCATGCGGCGGGAAGCCACGGCCGAGCTGTCGTGGGTGGAGGGGTTGAACAACCGGGGTGCTGTCACTTGCGGGATTGATCCTTCGTGAAGACCTGGCGGGAAGAAGGCCCGGCAGCTACTGGACAGGCTGCGGTGTCACGTGCATAATGACACCTGAATTCTATATCGGTAGAAGTTAAAGTAGTTTTCGGCTTCTCTCATTACAATCTCATTCGCGATACTTTAGCGTTCCAATGTAGAATCACACTTCTGTAATCGCGTAGGGTTCACTATAAAGAGGGGGTAAAGGCCTGTCAACCCTCTGCATAACAATAAGTGATTGAATTTGCGGCCGGGCCTATTAGCCAGTAAGCGAGGGCGATGAGTGATGGCCAAGAAATGGAACTTCCTCAGCAACTATGGACTGGTGCTGACCCACCTCTTCCAGAACGCCCGCGCCACCCTGCGGGAGATAGCGCGCGGCACGGACCTGACGGAGCGTGCGGTCTACCAGATCGTGCGTGAACTGGAGGAGAGTGGATTCATCGGGAAGAAGCGCGTCGGCCGCCGCAACGTCTACACCATAAACGAGTCGGCCCTGTTCAGCTTCCCGGTCTACCAGGGGCTGAACGTGGCGCAGATGATCACCGCCCTTCGCCGCATCCTGGAGGACCGGAAGACGACCGACTAGGCCCCTCGACCTCCGAACCGCTTGGGGCGGACGCCGTAGCGCGAGTCGGGCTGTCCCCGGCCGGCCGGGAGGGCACCTTCCGGCTCAGTCGCGGAGGACGACCTTCAATACCTTTCCGTCGAACGACCAGGAGGCCGCCTCGTAGTGGTACCCGTCGTCAGGGAGGGCCAGCACGCAGCGCCGCCCGTTGAGGTGAATGGCGATGCCTTCGTCCACCTGGTCCAGGCTGAGCTCCTCGCGCTGCGCGAACGGGACCGCCACGTTCAGGACGTATCGGCCGTCCTGCTGCACCAGGGAGTGCACAGGGCCGGTGTGCAGGACCGCCGCGGGATCATGCTGGCCATACACCTCGCCGGCAACCGCCGTCAGCGCTGGGGCGCCGCGTGGGGCCGACGGGCGGAGGCTGGAACACAGCACGGGCCGCGGAGCCAGGGCCTCGATCTCCGCCAGCACCTCCACCTGTTCCTGGCGCATCGGCGCGAAGAAAGCGTCCGTGATTTCGGAACCGAGGATGCGGTTGACGACCAGCGCGTCTACGGGGCAGGAGAACAGGCTGAGAGTCGCGATCGCCTGGCGCGCCTCCACCACGGCGCTCCGGTCCGGCGTGAGGACGAGTCGGACGGAGGAGACGGCGGGGTCCCGCAGCACGGCGCGCAGGCCGGCCAGGCGTCCGAGCAGGTCGCGGCCGCGATCGAAGACGGTT
>JBGQEU010000073.1:0-6713 GCA_041496525.1 Dehalococcoidia bacterium | reverse complement strand
TCCTTCTCAGCGGCCCTGCGCGACCGGCGGGAAGCGCGGGACCGGCTGGCGGCGCTGACGGCGCGAGTGCGCGACGAGGGGCTGCCAACTGACGCGCTGGACCAGATTCGCCAGGAGGTGCGGGCCTGGAACTTCCAGCAGGCCCTGGCGGAGCTGGACCAGGCAGACGCGTCACTGGCCACTTACACCGGCCTGAAGAGGGACGTATCAGAGCTGCGCTCAGACGCGGCGGCGGCCGGGCTGACACTGCCGGGCACGATCGAGGCGCCGCTGCGCCGCTGGGAGTTCGACCGCGTCCGGGATACGCTGGGGAAGGCCAAGGAGGCCCTAGACGCGTACAGCCGGGCCAGGAGCCGGGCGGCAGATGGACGCGACCTCTGGGAGCGCTTCGGGCTCCTGGGCAGCGACCCGGACGGCGACCGGCAGGACGCCGCCGCGGCGTTCGCCGCCGGAGATTTCCAGAACACGATCGATAAATCGCAGAGCGCCGTCGCTGCCCTGAACGGCGCCTCCGGCGTGGCGCTGCGCCGACTGCTGATCGTGGCCGGGCTGCTGGCGGCCTTCGCCCTCGTTATCGGCGCGGCGGTCTGGGCATCGAGGTTGCGGGAACGGCGCCTGGCCGAGCCGTAAGGGGCGGGGCCGGATTAGCCGGGGCGCTCCGCCGCGCGCTGCTCCAGCGCGTCCACGCCCTTGCGCACCGTGGCCAGAAACCCGGCCAGCTCCTGCTCCAGCCGCTTCAACGTCTGCAGAGCATAGACGTCCGCTTCTCGCATTTGAGCGCGGCCCACCTCCTGGGCCTCGTCGAGGCGGGCGCGGGCCTGCTCCTCCGCGCTCTTTGCCAGATGCTGGGCGCGTTCCTGTGCCTCGCCCACGACCTGCCGCGCCCGCTCCTCCGCCGCCTTCACCAGCTCCGTGTCCTTAAGGCGGCCCTCCAGCTCTTCCTTCGCCCGCGCCAGGATCAGCTCCGCTTCCTCCCGGGCTGACCTGAGCACCTCTTCACGTTGCTCCAGCAGTTCTCGCGAGTCGTATATCTCCTTGGGGACAGCCACCCGCATGCGATCGATCAGGTCCAGCAGGCGCTGGCGGGAGACGACGGCGCCGCCGCCCACGGGCAGCCGCCGGGCCTCGCCCACCATCTCCTCGAGCCGGTCGATCAGGTGCAGGATGTCCAACTGCGGGCACCCTTATCCAAACTTCTTCTGCAAGACCTTGATCACATGAGAAGGCACGAGTTCGCCGACGTCGTACCCAAGGCTGGCGACCTCGCGAATGCGGTGACCACTGACGTACAGGTGCTCCAGGCTGGCCATGAGGTAGACGGACTCTATCTCGGGCGCCATCTTCTTGTTCATGAGCGCCATGTCCAGCTCCGCCTCGAAGTCGGTCACCGCCCTGACGCCGCGGACCAGGACGCGCGCCTGCTCCGTTCGGGCGAAGTCCACGACCAGGCCGGTGAAGGCCTTCACTTCAACGTTGTTGAGGTGTTCGACAGCGGAGCGGAACATCGCCACGCGCTCTTCGGTCGAGAACAACGAGCTTTCCGGCTTCAGGTCGTAGACGGCGACCACAACCCGCTTGAAGAGCGTGGCGGCCCGCTGGGTGATGTCCACATGACCGTTGGTGACGGGATCAAACCTGCCCGGGTAGACCGCTGTCAGCAAAACGTACCTCCTAACGGTATATGGACACCGCGCTATCGCCGTGACGCAACATCCTGACCAGTGATAGTTCTCGCAGCTTGCCCGGCGGCTCTTCTCTGGAGCTGTGCTCCAGCGCCAGCACCGTCTCGCCCGGTTTCACCAGCCCGGACGCCGCCACCCGCTCAAAGGAGTCCCCGCCGGCGGCCGCGTAGGGCGGATCGGCCAGGATCAGTGAGTAGGAGCCTTCCAGCCGGTCGATGGCCTTCTCGGCCAGCATCGCGTAGACGTGGGCCTGCGCGTCGAAGCCGGTCAGGCGCAGGTTCTCCCGGATAACGGCGCACATCGCCGGATCGCGCTCCACGAAGTCGCACTGCTCGCCGCCGCGGCTGAGCGCCTCGATACCCAGGGCGCCGGTGCCGGCGTAGAGGTCCAGAACGCGCGCAAGGCTCGCTCCCAGCGCCTCCAGGGCGGAGAACATGGCGCCCCGGACAAGGTCAGAGCTGGGGCGCACCCTTGTCCCACCGCCTCGCACCCGCCCGGGCGGCCCCTTGAGGCGTCGCCCCTTGGCCAAACCGGCTATCACGCGCAAGTTACTGCACCCGCTCTAGCTTGTGGTGACCGAGGTGTCATCCTGGGCGGATGCCGTGCGGCCGGTGGAATCCTCCACCAAGGCGGTGAGGAAGCTGTGAACGGTCGTGGCCGATGTGCTCGGCGCCGGCTCCGTAAACGTACACTTCACCTCGTCCGGACCGCCGTTGAAGGAGTTCGGCCCGTCTCCATCGTCCGGTTCCAGGGTCACACCGATGACGTTCTGCCCGCTTTCCGTCAAGCACTCGAAGTCCGCGTACGCGCTGTCCAGGAGCGAACGGATGGTAACGGACTCCGCGCTGTCATTGTCGATGGTCGCGAGGTACTTGATCGGGCCCCCGGGCGGCGCTGTCTCCTGATTACTGAACGTCCCATCGCCGTCACCATCGGCGACCAGGCCCGCTTCAAGGCTGGGGCCGACGCCAGGAGAGGAGGTGGGAGAGCCGCTGCCGGTCGGCGAAGGGGACGCCGTCGGCGACGTCGATTCCGGCGGGAAGGTCACCAGCGGCGACGGCGAAGCCTCGTCGCCCTGCCTCACTTCGATGAGCGTCTTGCGGCCGAATCGCCTCTCTCCGTCACTCACGACGAGCACGATGTTGTACTGCCCGGCCTTTGGCGCTATCCACGTCGCCGTAGTGCCGGCGCCGGCTCCGAGGTCCCCGCCTTCCGGCGCCTGCCACAGCGGCAGCAGGGAGTTGTCGTTGGGGCGCCGGAGGGTGACGGTGGCGGAACTGACGAGCTCATTGACCGTCGGCCAGGGGTTGGCTACATCGGACGCGGCGGAGGCATCCGATACGGCCACGCCGGCGAGCCCGTAAGCCTGCGCCAGCTCCAATTTGAAGGCGAAGCTGAAGGAGTTCTCGATGAAGACCCGGCGTCGCTCGTTGCCGCCCAGGGCGAAAGACAGGGCCGCGGCGTCGTCGCTCCAGCGGATGGGCGATGCGCCCTCTCCCTCGTCCAGGTTCTTGGCCACCAGCCGCACGGTGACGCCGGACTTGATATCAGCCGGGTTCGGCTCGCGGACGGCAGCGTCGGCGGCCAGGGCCATCGCCTGCAGGAAGCCTATCGGCTTGGCGCCGCCGCCATCCGCCTCGATGCTGAAGGGGCTAACGACGAGCATAACCTTGCGGGGGTCGACTTCCCCAGTTATCTGCCCCATGGCGCCGGGCATCGTCTGCCAGTAACTGACGGGGTCAGCGATGGGCAACACCTTGACGAGATCCACGGCCTCGCCCAGCTTCTTCCAATCGTATGCCAGGCGCTGATTGGTGGGCGGCGGCAGGGTGATGCTGAGGCGCTTACTGCCCCGGTGCAGACTGTCCGCCAGGCCCTGGATGAAATCTGTGAACTGGTCCTTCAGGTCCACGTTGACGGCGGAGTACTCAACATCAATACCGTCGAAGCCGCCCTTCTGCACCAGGGAGGTAATCTCGTTGATGTGCTTGGCCCGCCGCTGATCGTCCTTGAGGATATCGTTCACGGCAGATGCTGTGTCCTGACTGCTGCCAACGATGGTCGGCATGAGCAGGAACTTGCCCCCGGCGGGAATCTTCGTGGCGGATCCCTGGACGGACCCATCACCCCCGGGCGAGTAATCGCGGGGGCTGAGGATGCTCACCTGGGCATCGGCGTGCAGGACGGTGTCGTGCGGAAGGGAAGCCGCTACCTGGTAGGTCTGGGCGATGACCCTGAGCACCGCCAGGTTGCGCGGCACAGAGGTGAAGTCCGCCTCGGCCATTTTGCCTCCGCCCTGCAGCTTGGCCTCCGCCAGGCGCTGCCAGCGGCCCTCGAAGAACGTATAGAACCCCAGGCCAGCCGGGTCCTGGATGGTATCCTTCAGTTCCAGCTGAATGTTGACCGGCGCGTCCTGCTTCGCTTCGAATTCCACGTAGTCGCTGACGGAGACGAGGCCGGGCGGCAGGCCCGGGAGTTGCCCCTTCTTGCCCGTGATGCCGGCGGCCACGTCGAAGCTGCCGGACCCCGGCCCGCCGGCGCTGCCGCCGCCTCCGCTGCCGCCGAAGACCGAGGAGAAGACAAACACCAGGACGATCACGAGGGCCAGGAAGGCAACGGTGCCGCCGATGATGATGGGTGCGGGATCGCGGTCCGGCCGCCGGCGGAGCAGACGGTCAAACGGGCCTTCGGATCGCGGCAGGTCACGCCGCGGCCGGCGGGGCGGGGGCTCATCTCGGGGCGGGAATCGTCGCATGCTTGGGACTATCGCTCTACAGGTGCGAGGGGTCGGGGCAGTACCTCCGTGATTGGCGGGCGGCCGGCTTCAGGTGGTGGCCCGCTGAACCAGCGGTAGTGTAACACAGGGATGGGTTGCACAAAACTCGCATCTTCGCCGCACTTTACAGGTTCCGCCCCTTGGCCTATAATTCTGGCGCTAGTGTAAGGCAGTATGAATTGGCTGAGGGCATGGCCCCCAGTCCTCTTTTTTTGCGTTTACTGCCGTCAAGGAGTGATCGATCCAGATGCCCGGCAAGCCTGTTCCGCTCACCAAAGAGGGCCTCGACAAGATCCAGAAAGAACTGGAATACCTCATCTCGGTTCGCCGGGCGGAGGTGGCCAAGCGAATCCACGACGCCAAGGAGCTGGTCGGCGCTCAGAATACGCCCGAGTACGAGGATGCCCGCAACGAGCAAGCGTTCGTCGAGGGTCGCATCCTCACGCTCGAGAACTTCATCCAGAACGCCGTAATCATCGAAGAGGCTCACGACCATCACCGCGTATCTCTGGGCTCCACCGTGACGATCCGCAACCACGACAACGAGGTCGAACAGTACACGATCGTCGGCTCGGCCGAGGCCGACCCCAAGGACCACAAGATCAGTAACGAGTCTCCGGTGGGTCAGGCCTTACTGGGCAAGGGCCTCGGCGATGAGGTGCAGGTCAACGCCCCGGCGGGCGTCCTACGCTGGACTATCATCGACATCGACTAGCGACAGGCCAAGGGCAAGGCTAAAATCAGGCGGGGCTGTTCGGGCCCCGCCAATTCTTTAGGCGAGCGAGCTTTGGGCGAAGACGAGATCATTTCCCTGCGCAAAGAGAAGCTGGCGCGCCTGCGCGCCCGCGGCGTTGACCCGTATCCAGCTCGCTTCCACCTCACGCACACAGCGGCGGACGCTGTGGCACTGCTGCAAGAATCTACCGGCGAAGGCCGGGCAGTGAGCGTGGCCGGGCGGGTGACGGCCACCCGCGCCATGGGGAAAGCCTCCTTCCTGGACCTGCGGGACGGCAGCGGCCGGATCCAGGTGTATGTGAAACGCGAGAGCCTGGGGCCCGAGGCCTACGAAATGCTGAAGGACGTGGACCTCGGCGACTTCCTCGGTGTCAGCGGCCGTCTCTTTCGCACCAAGACAGGCGAGCCGACGGTGGAGGCGGAAAAGTGTACCGTACTGGCCAAGGCGCTGCGGCCGCCTCCGGAGAAGTGGCACGGGCTGCAGGATGTCGAGGTGCGATACCGCCAGCGCTACCTTGACCTAATGGCCAACCCGGAGGTCCGCCAGACGTTCGTCACACGCTCCCAGGTCATCGCCGGCATCCGCCGCTTCCTGGACGCCCGCGGCTACCTGGAGGTGGAGACGCCGATCCTGCAGGCCACCGCCGGCGGCGCCGCCGCTCGCCCCTTCGTCACCTATCACAACGCGCTCGACCGCCAGTTCTACCTGCGCATCGCCCTGGAGCTGCACCTGAAGCGCCTCGTCGTCGGCGGCTTCGACCGCGTGTACGAGATCGGCCGCATCTTCCGCAACGAGGGCGTCTCCACCAAGTACAACCCGGAGTTCACGATGCTGGAGTCCTATGAGGCCTACAGCGACTACAACCGGCTCATGGACATGGTGGAGGAGATGGTCTCCTCCCTGGCGCGCGACACGTTGGCGACGCCCACGGTCCCCTACGGTGACACGGCCATCAACTTCGCGCCGCCCTGGCCGCGCATCCCCCTGCGCGACGCCATCCGCCAGTATGCCGGGGTGGACTTCGACGAGCACCCGGACCTGGAATCGATGCGGCAGGCGGCGGCCGGCGCCGGCGTGCGCATCGAGGACTCCTGGGGCCGCGGCAAGCTGATCGACGAACTGCTCACGCTGCATGTGGAGCCACACCTGCTGCAGCCTACCTTCCTCATCGACTACCCCATCGAGCTCTCGCCGCTGGCCAAGCGCAAGCCGGAGGCGCCGCACCTGGTGGAACGCTTCGAGCTGTTCATCTGTGGCCGGGAGGTCGGCAACGCCTACACAGAGCTGAACGACCCCATCGATCAACGGGAGCGCTTCCTGGAGCAAGCCCGCCTGCGAGCAGCCGGCGACGAGGAAGCGGAGGTGGCGGACGAGGACTTCCTGGTGGCGCTGGAACACGGGATGCCGCCGGCCGCCGGGCTTGGTATCGGCATCGACCGGCTGGTCATGGCGCTCACCGGCCACAGCTCCATCCGGGAGGTGATCCTCTTCCCCGCCCTGCGCGAGCGGGAGCGATGAC
>JBGQEU010000072.1:0-6716 GCA_041496525.1 Dehalococcoidia bacterium | reverse complement strand
TTCGAGAAACCTTCGCTGCGCACCCGCGTTTCCTTTCATGTAGCCATGCGACACCTCGGCGGCGACTGCATCTACCTCTCACCACCGGAGGTGGGCCTGGGCCAGCGGGAGACGCCGTCCGACGTAGCCCGCGTGCTCAGCCGCTACGTCGACTGCATCGCCGCGCGCACGTTCAAGACGGAGACTGTCCTGGAGCTGGCGCGGTACGCCGGTGTGCCCGTCATCAACGCGCTCTCCGACAGCGAACACCCCTGCCAGGCTCTGGCCGACCTGCTGACTATTCGCGAGCGGAAGGGCGGTCTGCGCGGCGTGACGGTGGCCTTCATCGGCGACGGCAACAACGTCGCCAACTCCCTTTGCCTGGCGGCGGCGCTCTCCGGCATGCACTTCCGGATCGCCTCGCCGGTTGGCTACCAGCTGGCGGACCCCGTGGTCCGGAAGGCGGAGGCACTGGCCGCCGGTACGGGCGCGAGCGTCAGGCTGATGACCGGACCGGCGGAGGCTGTGGAAGGCGCGGATGTCGTATACACAGACGTATGGGCGAGCATGGGGCAGGAGCGGGAGGCGGGCGTCCGCAAAGAAGACTTCTCGGGATATACCGTCGACTCGGCGCTGATGGCCGGGGCGCGGGACGACGCCATCTTCATGCACGACCTGCCGGCCCACCGGGGCGAGGAAGTGACGGACGACGTGCTGGACGGGCCCCAGTCCGTGGTCTTCGACCAGGCGGAGAACCGGATGCACGCCCAGAAGGCCGTGCTGGCCCTGCTGCTGGCCGAGGACGACGAGGGCTGAAGTGGGCATCTGGGACAGTATCCGCCAGTCGCTGGAGAGCTTCGGCCCCGCCAGCCTGGTCGATATCCTCAGTATCACCGTCCTCATCTACCTGGCGCTGCTGCTGCTCAAGGGCACGACGGGTATGTCCCTCGTACGGGGCATCCTCATCGTCGTCATCGCCGCCGTCATCCTGTCGCAGGCGCTGGGACTGACGGTGCTGGACTGGCTGCTGCGCAACTCCTTCCCGGCGTTGCTGATCGGGGTGCCCATCATCTTCCAGAGCGAGATCCGCCGCTTCCTGGAGCGTGTGGGGCGTACCGGACGCTGGCCCTGGCCCGGGCGCGCGCTGTACGAGAGCGTGGTGGACTGCATCGCCGACTCGGCTGTGATCCTGTCGGACAAGCGGCACGGCGCTATTGTCGTGGTGGAGCGCGAGACCGGGCTCGAGGACTACATCGATACGGGCATTAAGGTGGACGCCGTCTGCTCTACGAAGCTTCTGCTCAGCATCTTCTATCCGAACTCGGCGTTGCATGACGGGGCGGTGATCGTGCGCGATGACCGCGTCGTGGCGGCGGGCGCGACGCTGCCGCTGTCCGAGCGTATGGATGGCCCCCACGGCACCCGCCACCGCGCGGCGATGGGGATTACCGAGAGGACGGATGCCGTGTCAGTAGTGGTATCAGAGGAAACGGGAGAGATATCGATCGCCGCAAATGGGCGTGTCATCTCGAGCCTGGACGGCCCGCGTCTACGCGCTATCCTGCGGAGCCTGCTGCTGCCTTCAGCGGAGATGGACCGCACCGGCGGGAGGCGCCTGCCGCGGCTGAGCCGCTAGCCGGGGTCTGAGCCATGTCGCAGCTCGTCCGAGCGGTGGAAGAGACGGTCGCTGTCCTGCTGGCGTTGCTGCGGGCGGGGGTGAGGTCAGTGCGGGAGAACACCGGGCTGGCCGCGCTCTCCGTTGTGCTGGCTTTCGGCCTCTGGATATTTGTGACAGATGCTGAGAACCCGACGCAGATCCGGGTTCTGGCCGAGGATATCCCCGTGCAGGCGATCCACGTCCCGCCCGACGTGGCGCTGGCCGATGCGCTGAGCCCCGTACGTGTGCGGGTGCGCGTGGCGGACAACGTCTTCGCCAGCCTGGGCGCCGCGGATTTCGAGGCGACCGTAGACCTGCAGGGGTTGACCGTGGGCACATACGACCTGCCGGTGGAGGTGCGCCCGCTGACCAGCCGTGGCGGCCTGCGGGTGGAGGAAGTGCTGCCGGAACGCACTAACGTCAGCTTGGCGGAGCAGATTAGCAAGTCCGTCCCGGTGTCCGTCGAGGTTGAAGGGGGGCCGCCGTCCGGATATGTGGCCGGCACGCCACAGACCAAACAGACGACGACGCTGGTGAGCGGCCCGCAGGACAAGGTAGACCAGGTGACTCAGGCAGTGGCGGTGCTGAATGTGACGGGCCGGACCGACTCCGTTGACCAGGCGGTGCGCCTGACGCCGCGCGACAGCCGGGCTTTCCTGGTGGTGGGCGTCTCGCTGGACCCGCCGCTGATCGACGTGACGCTGGATATCCAGCTGCAGTTGTTCACGAGACCGTTGGCGGTCAGCCCTGAACTAACCGGGACGCCGGCCGACGGGTACAACGTCGTGGCGGTGAGCGTCAACCCGGCGTCCGTCACGGTGCGCGGCCTCGAATCCTTCATCCAGAACGCTGCCAACATGAAGACGCGGCCGGTCGACGTCCAGGACGCCACCGCGGATGTTGTGCGCAGTGTCTCGCTGGATGTGCCCTCAGATGTGAGCGTTATCGGGGGCATCAAGGTCGTGACGGTGACGGTGAGGATCGAGCCGGCGACCGGCCAGGCCGTGTTCCTCGTCCCCGTCAACCCCACGGACCTGGGCAACGGGTTGAGCATTCAAGGGGCGCTGCCGTCAGTGCAGGTGACCCTCGGCGGACCATTGCCTCAGCTCCGCAACCTGATCGCCACCGACGTGCACGCTTCGGTAGACCTTAAGGACAAAGACGCCGGCACCTACAAGCTCAAGGTTAAGGTGAGTGTGCCCGTGGCGCTCGAGGTGCTGTCCACGTCACCAGATCAAGTCCAGATGACGCTGGAAAAGAGGTAGCTTGGTTGCGACACAGGCGGACGCTGTGCCGCGTGGCGCCGGTCTGCTTAAGCCCGTGGTCGCCATCGTGGGCCGGCCGAACGTCGGCAAGTCCACGCTCTTCAACCGGCTGATCGGCGCCCGGCAGGCGATCGTGGAGGACATCCCGGGGACGACACGCGACCGTCTCTACGCCGACGCCGAGTGGCGCGAGCGCGCTTTCGTCGTCATCGATACGGGCGGGCTGGTGCCGGACGCCGAGGAGGGCTACTCGGCTCTCATCCGGGATCAGGTGGGGACGGCGCTGATGGAAGCAGACGCCGTGCTGTTCATCGTGGACGCCGTTTCCGGCATCACCTCCACGGACCGCGAGATCGCCGAGGAGCTGCGCAGGACGGACAGACCGGTCCTGTTGCTGGCGAACAAGGCCGACAACGAGGCCCGGCGGGGGCTGGCCGTCGAGTTTTACGAACTGGCACTGGGCGACCCGATGGCGATCAGCGCCTACCACGGCCAGGGGATAAGGGAGGTCCAGGACCGCCTCCTGGAGCTGCTGCCGCCGTCGCCGCTGGAGGTGCCGGTCGACCGCTTGCGAATGGCGGTGGTCGGCCGGCCGAACGTCGGCAAGTCGGCGTTGATCAACGTTATCCTGGGGCAGGAACGGGTGATCGTCAGCGAGGAGGCCGGGACCACGCGCGATGCCGTCGACACGCTATTCGAATACGGGGACCGGCAGATGGTGCTTATCGATACAGCCGGCATCCGCCGGCCCGGACGCGTAGAGCGGGGGATCGAAAAGTACAGCGTGATGCGGGCCCGCCAGGCGATTGAGCGCTGCGATGTGGCGGTGCTGGTGCTGGACGCCACGCAGAAACTGGCGGCTCAGGATATGCACATCGCCGGGTACCTGGCCGATGCTTACAAGGGACTGATCATCGCCGTTAACAAGTGGGACCTGATCGAGGAGGACACGGAAGATAACCGCGAGACGTACGCGCGCAGGACGCTCGCCCGGCTCAAGTTCGCGCCCTGGGCGCCGCTGGCCTTCGTCTCCGCCAAGACCAGCCTCAACGTGGACGGCCTGCTGGACCTGGCGCTGGAGGTGGACGAGGCTCGCTCCCTGCGCATCCCCACAGCCGAGGTCAACGCCGCTCTGCGGGAGGCGGTCGCCGCGCACCCGCCCTCGTCGCCGGGCCCCCGCCCGGCGCGGATCAAGTACGCGACCCAGGCCGAGATCCGGCCGCCGACGTTCGTTTTCTTCGCCAATGACGCCCGCCTGATACACTTCTCCTATCGGCGGTACCTGGAGAACCGCTTTCGGCGGCGCTTCGGTTTTGAGGGCACGGCAATTAAGATGGAGTTCCGGAGCAGGAGCGAATGAATCTGGCGGGCCATTCGGGTTCACTCGGGACAGGCTCGAGATGAACTACTGGGAGCTGGCGGCTGTCGTCGTCGCCTCGTACCTGGTGGGGGCGATACCGAACGGCTACCTGGCCGGGCGTATCTTCCGGGGCATCGACATCCGGGAGCACGGCAGCGGCGTCATCGGCGCCACAAACGTCCTGCGCGTGATGGGCCGCGGCCCGTTCGTGGCGGTGATGGTGGCGGACGTGCTGAAGGGGTATGCGCCGGTCCTTGTCGCCTGGTACCTGTTCCACACGCATGACCTGCAGGTAGCCTCGGGGTTAGCGGCGGTGCTCGGGCACGACTTCCCGGTGTACATCGGGTTCCGCGGCGGCCGCGGCGTCGCTGCCTCGTTCGGTGTTTACGCAGCCCTGGCCATGCCGCTGGGCGTCGGCCTGGTGGCTGTCGGTCTCTTCATCGTGCTGGCCCTCCGGTACATGTCAGTGATGTCCATGGTGACCGTGCCGCTAGGGGCGCTGGTTCTGCTGCTGCTGGCGGTGATCCACGTCGGCGACGACTTCACTTACACGAAGACGATCTTCGGGGCGTTCGCTACGGCCTTTGTGCTGCTAACGCACGCCGGCAACATCAAGCGCCTGATCCAGGGCACCGAGCCCAAGATCGGCGAGGGCGGCGAGCGGCCGCGCCGGGCTTCGCGCGCCAGGACCATCCAGGGTTGAGCGATCTCGTTTCGCGGGACGAGATCGAGGCGGCGGCAAAGGGTCACAACGCCGACTACGTCGAGATTCGCATCGATGACACGACGACGACCCGGATCATTTACCGCGGCCGCGAGCTGGAAGAGATCGGCCGCACGCGCAACTTCGGCGGCAACGTGCGCGCGCTCGTCAACGGCGGCTGGGGCTTCGCCAGCTTCAACGAACCGAGCGGGTTAAGGCAGCGCGCGGCCGATGCCGTGAGCCAGGCCCGCCATGTGGGGCGCGAGACGAGCGTCCTGGCCGGCGTCGACCCGGTGGTAGATGTCGTGCCGCTGCACGTCGTAAACGACCCGCGCCGGGTGGGCCTGGCCCGCAAGAAAGAGCTGCTGGACGGCTACAACGACACGCTGCTGTCCGTGAACGGCGTGACCAGCACGAACATCACCTACTGGGACGGGCACAAGCGCGTCATCTTCGCCAGCTCTGAAGGCTCCTACATCGAGCAGGAGCGCATCGACGTGGTCTCGCGGCTGGCGGCGACGGCGCGTAAGAACGGCGATATGCAGCAGGCCAGCATGAGCCTGGGCTCGCTCGGCGACTTCGCATACATCGAGTCGATGGGCGAGATTGCGCGCGAGGTGGGCCAGCGGGCGGTGGCGCTGCTGAACGCCCCGTACGTGAAGGCGGGGACGTATCCCGTGGTGCTCGACCCGGTGCTGGCCGGCGTGTTCTGCCACGAGGCGTTCGGGCACCTCTCGGAGTCCGACTTAGTGTACGAGAACGAGCGCATGAAGGAGATCATGGTGCTGGGCCGCCGGTTCGGCCAGCCGCACCTGAACATCGGCGACGGCGCGGCGGTGCCGGGGCTGCGCGGCAGCTTCCGGTACGACGACGAGGGTGTGCCGGCGCACAAGACGGACCTCATCCGCGATGGCGTCCTCGTCGGGCGGCTGCACTCGCGGGAGACGGCGGGCAAGATGGGCGAGCAGCCGACGGGCAACGCGCGGGCCATCGACTACCGCTTCCCGCCCATCGTGCGCATGACGAACACCTACATCGAGAAGGGCGACCGCAGCTTCGAGGACCTGATCGCCGACATCAAGCTCGGGGTCTACGCCAAGAACTGGTTCGGCGGCACGACGAGCATGGAGATGTTCACCTTCTCCGCCGGCGAGGCGTACATGATCCGCGACGGCAGGATCGCGGAGCTGCTGCGGCCGGTGAAGCTGACCGGCAACCTGTTCACGACGCTGCTGAACATCGACGCCCTGGGCAACGACATGGCCTTCCCGACGGGCGCGCCGGGGGAGCCCGTGGGCTGGAACCAGGGCGGCGGCTGCGGCAAGGCCGGCCAGATGCCCCTGCCGGTGAGCAACGGCAGCCCGCACATCCGCATCCAGGACTGCGTGGTAGGCGAGCGGTAGGGACCAGTGACGACAACGTGGAAGTATCGCTTCGTCGATGTGGCCTATCACAAGGATAAGTGGCTGGTGCGCTGGATGAATGGCAGTGAAGTTCCTGACTGGAAGAACAGCATGGAGATGACTCCCGCAACTGTTTTAATCCACCAGGGCGGTACAATGACCGCGGAGGAGTTCTACCATGGCGATAGCAAGAACGACGAGAGCCACACCCAAGCAATTGCTTGAGCACGCGATTGCCAATCTGCCCGAGGACGCCACGATTGATGAGGCGCTGGACGCCCTTTATGTGGCGCTGAAAGTCGGCAAGGGAATGACAGAAATCGGCGAGGAGAAGGGTGTCAGCCAGGAG
>JBGQEU010000071.1:0-6779 GCA_041496525.1 Dehalococcoidia bacterium | reverse complement strand
TCCGGGTCCTTGACGGAGCCGGCGGTGATAAAGAGGCCCATCTCCATCGGCACTCGCCCCTCGTAGCAATCCGTGTACATCCCCTCAATGTCGAAGGACGTGTAGTACCAGAAGTTGGCGTTGGGCATCGTCTCCCGCAGGTCCATATCCAGACCCAGATAGACACAGAAGATGGGCAGCGCCATGCGGTAGCTCTGGACGCGATTCAGGGTGTGGGGCGAGACGTGCTCCTCGCCTACTAGCTCCAGATAGGTGCGCTTCAGATCCGCGTTGGAGACGACCACGGAGGCCGGTATCTCCTCACCGCCGGCCATGCGCACGCCCGCCACCCGGCCGTCCTCAACCAGAATTCGCTCCACTCGCGCCCGGGTGCGGACCTCTCCGCCGTGGCAGCGGACCACGTCCACCAGGTGCGCCGGCAGCACCTGTCCGCCACCTCGCGGGTAGTAGGCCCCCCTCAGGTAGTGGTCCAGCAGGGCCGCGTGCAGCAGGACAGGGGCGCGGGAGGGTGGTGTGCCGTAGGCGCCGGACTGGCCGTCCAGGACAGCGCGGGCCTTCTGCCCCAGGTGGCAGTCGTCAAAGAGATCGCTCAGGGGGCGCATGCCCCAGCGCATGAAGTTGGGAGCCTCCTGGATGAGGCGGGGCACGTCCTCCGGCCGCAGCGAGGCCGGCACCTTGCGGAATTCCGAGACGACGCCCTGGAGGACGTCCAGGCAGCGGTGAAGGCCCGTCTCGTCGTCGGGCAATGCTTGGGTCAGACGCTCTCGGTAGCGGTCCCACCCCTTGGGGACACGGAAGGTGAGGCCGGGGAACATTAGCACGTCGAATCCATCGGGATCCATCTCCAGGAACTCGATCTTCCCCTCGAGGCCGACGCCGCGCAGGACAGTGGGGATGAGGCCGTCCGGGCCGCAATCGCCCAGATAGTGGACGCCCACGTCAAACTCAAACTTCCCCTGGCGGCGGAACACGTGGGTGTTGCCTCCCGCGACGTAGTGCTTCTCCAGTACCAGGGTACGCAGCCCGTTAGTGGCCAGATAGGCAGCTGTCGTGAGGCCGCCCAGCCCTGAACCGATGACGATGGCGTCCCAGTCGGTGCGTGAAGACATGTCTCAACTCCCCGGATTTCGGATGGCGGGCGCCTTGCCATTATGCCTCGACCACCCGGCGGGAGCATTATAAGCTTAGACGAGACGATAGCATCCGGTCACAGGCGGGGCCAGCGTCCGGTGAGTGGGCGCCCGCGGGGAGGTAGTCATGAAGAAGCCATCGAAGGTCACAGCAGGGTCTGCCTCTGCCGGCCGCTGGGCCGAGCAATACCGGGAGAAGTGGACCTGGGATAAGACCGCTTGGGTCAGCCACTGCATCAACTGCTACCCCGGGAACTGCCAGTACCGCGTCTACGTGAAGGACGGCGTCGTCGTGCGAGAGGAGCAGGCGGGGACCTACGGGCCCATCGAGGCCGGCGTTCCGGACATGAACCCCATGGGGTGCCAGAAGGGAAACGCCTGGAGCCGTATGCTGGGCAGCCCGGAGCGTGTGCTGTACCCACTCAAGCGGGCGGGCGAGCGGGGCGAGGGCAATTGGACCCGCGTTTCCTGGGACGAGGCGCTCACGGAGGTTGCGGACGCCACCCTTGACGCCATCCAGGAGTCGGGGCCGGAGTCTGTCTTGCAGGTCTCCACGCCGAACGAGGGCGGACTCATGGCCGGAATGCTGTTCGGCCGCATCATCGAGGGGCTGGGCGGCACCGTGACGGATGTCAACGCCGACATCAACGACTTTAACCCCGGCCTCTACATGACGTACGGGAAGGTGAACTCCGCCAGCAGCATCGACGACTGGTTTCATGCCGAGCTGACGCTGGTCTGGCACCGCAACCCGGTGTACACGGCGATCCCGTGGTACCACTTCGTGCTGGAGTCACGCTACAACGGCGGCGAGATCGTCGTCATCGCGCCGGACTATAGCCCCTCGGCGATACACGCCGACTACCACGTGTCTGTCGAGCCGGGTAGCGACGCGGCGCTGGCGCTGGGGATGTGCCAGGTCATCATCGAAGAAGACCTCTACGACGCCCGGTTCGTGCGAGAGCAGACAGACCTGCCGTTGCTGGTGCAGACGGGCAGCCGCCGCTTCCTGCGTCAGACTGAGCTGAAGGGTGAGGGCCGGGACGACCAGTTCTACGTCTTGGACGAGAAGACCGGCGAGGTCGTGGAGGCGCCCAGGGCCACACTGGATCTGGGCGGGCTGGAACCGGCGCTCGGAGGCCGGTTCCAGGTGACGCTGGCGGCCGGCAATACGGTGGAAGTAGCGCCGGCGTTCCAGCTCCTGAAGGACCAACTGGCGGACTACACCCCGGAGAAGGCGTCCGCCATGTGCGGGACGAATCCGGAGATGATCCGGATGCTGGCGCGCAAAGTCGCCAGGCGCCGCACCAACATCCTGCTGGGCTTCAACGCGGGCAAGTACTACCACGGCGACTTGATCGAGCGGTCCATGTGCCTGCTGCTCGGGCTCACCGGAAACTGGGGGAAGAAGGGGACGGGCACCCGCAGTTGGTCCGTAGGGATGTTCGACGGGGCGTACATGTTCTCCATGAAGAACCAGTCCGGGCCCGAGGAGGCGCTCCGGGTCATGAACATGCGCAACATGATGGCCCAGGCGATCAAGGCGCAGGACCCGACGATGACGGACGAGATGGCGTCCTTCGAGC
Organism: Dehalococcoidia bacterium; assembly: GCA_041496525.1. Lineage (GTDB taxonomy): Bacteria > Chloroflexota > Dehalococcoidia > SM23-28-2 > RBG-16-64-32 > JBGQEU01. The sequence continues at coordinate 4,063 of JBGQEU010000071.1, read as the reverse complement.
TGATGCGCATGGCGGCGCCGATGGGCAACACGGTGCCACCGGCCTTCCTCTGGTACTACCACTGCGGCTATCGAGAGCGCTGGAACACACCTTCCTGGAACGACCCGGCCATTGGAGAGGGATTCGACAGCCGGCTGCAGGAGGCCGTGGACAAGGGCTGGTGGCGGGGTCTCGACCGCCCGGGCCCGGAGATGCCGCCAAGAGTGCTGTTCGAGATAGGCGGGAACTTCCTGCGGCGCATGCGGGGCGGCCAGAAGCTGTTGCTGGCGAACCTGTGGCCCAAGTTGAAGATGATAGTGACCGTAGACTGGCGGATGCATACCACCGGCATGTACTCGGACATCGTCCTGCCGGTGGCGCTGAGCTACGAGAAGATGACCTTCCACATCCCGACGCCCGACATCCTCAACCTCACGTTCTCAGACTCAGCGGTGGAGCCGCCCGGCGAGGCGAAACCGGAGTGGGAGATCTTTCGCCTGCTGGCCCAGAAGATCGAGGAGCGGGCCGCCGCCCGAGGGTTCGTCGAATACCGGGACGCCCGGGGCGGCGCTCACCGGCTGGACAGCCTGGTCAGCTCCTACACCCTGGGCGGGGCGATCGACAGCCCGGAGAAGCTGGCCGACGAGTGGGTGCGCGACACTGCCACCTTCGGCAACCTGCCCGAGGGCACGGACCTGGCGACGATGAGGGAGAAGGGCTCGGTGCGGTTCACGAACTGGGGCGCGGTGCCGTTCGCCATCGCCCAGGCATCAGATCTGGAGCCGGACAGCACTCACAACCCGTTCCGCTGGCACACGGAGAAGAAGGTCCCGTACCCCACGCTGACGAGGCGGGCGCAGTTCTACATCGACCACGAGTGGTTCCTGGAGGCCGGCGAGCAGTTGCCGGTGCACAAGGAGAACCCGCGACAGGGCGGCAACCACCCGTTCACCATGACCAGCGGGCACTCCCGCTGGACCATCCACTCCACCAACGTGGTGAATCGGATAATGCTGGAGACGCACCGGGGCGAGCCGTCTGTGCTGCTGAGTCCGGCAGACGCCGCGGGCCGCGGCATCGCGACGGGCGATAAGGTGCGCGTATTCAACGACGTATCATCCTTCGTCTGCGCCGCCAAACTCTCGCCGGCGGTCAAGCCGGGGCAGGTGATCATGTACAACGGCTGGGAGCCGTACCAGTTCGAGGAGTGGGAGGACCCGGCGTCTATCGAGCCCGGCATGGTGAAGTGGCTGCACCTGGCCGGCGGTTACGGCCACCTGCGCTACTGGTTGATGCAGTGCCAGCCGGTGCCGGCGGACCGGGGCATCGCGGTAGACATCGCCAAGGCCTAACGCCGGCTGGCCAGCCTTCGGCGGCGTCAAGGCCTCATCCTATAGGGCTCGCCAACCGAGATGTCACCGCCGTGTAACCCGCGGTTAACCGAGTGGCGCAAGGGCCTTGGTAGAGTTCTCCACGAGCGGTGCGAAGACCCCCTCTCGCCCCGCACGACATCGAAGGCTGGTCAATTTGACCAGCCTTCTCCTCTATTGCCCCTCCCTACGAAACTTGCCGCCACCCTTGAATCCCGGCAGGCGCCCCCATTTGAATGAACTGAGGCAGCAGCAGTTATCGCGCAGGCGCTAGCTCCGGCGCGCATCTCCCGGGCAGTTCCCGTTGTCGACCCTATGGGTTCGATTCCTCGTGCGTACGCCTAGCCGGCCGCCTTGACGGCGAAGAGCTGCTCCCGCCAGTCCGACCGAACCTTGGCCTGCTTGATGACCTCCATCGGCACGTCGAACTTGAGTACGCCGCCCGGGCCCACGCCTTCCTCGCGGAGGCAGGCCGGCAGATCGTCGTCCGCTTCCGTGAAGCCGGCGCGCGTGTTGAACTCCCATTCGTTCGTGAGGCACTGCCAGCCGATCTCTGCGATCTGCTCTCGGCTCACCGCTTCCCCGACCATGAAACCGTAGAACGCTCGGATGTCGTCGAGCGTCGGCTGGAGGAACTGGCAAAAGCCGGAAGAGTCGCAGACGGCGTTAACGAGCTGCACCTCTTGCGAGGCCTGTGCGAACTGGTCCGGCGGGAGGCCCGGGTTGATGACAAGGCCTGCCGTGTGGTCCGCGCCCATCGGGCTGGTGGCGTAGGTGACGCCCGTCGCCTTGAGCGGGCGCGGGTCCCAGGCCGGGACCGCCTGCCCCTTCACTACTGGTACACGGGCGTGGTTGAAGCGCTTGCCGACGCTGGCCGCGCCGTTGCCGACGACCGTGCCCAGATCCGTCCCTTGGCCCACGTCTCTTAGCAGATTCTTCATTCCCTCCACGTTGCCCCATTCCATCTGGCCCGCATCCATGAGAACGGCGATGGCAGCGCCTGCCTCTACGGTGTCCACACCGATCTCGTCGCAAAGGCGGTCCAGATCTGCGACGTCTTCCCAGTGCCCGACGGCGCAGTTGGAGCCGAGGAGGGCGAGCGTTTCGAACTCCAGCGCCGAGGTCAGGTAGTTGCCGTTCGCATCGTGCACGACGTTGCTGCACTTGACGATGCAACCGGTCATGCAGTTGTGCATCATGCCGCCGCGGGTGGCGAAGCTCTCGACGATCTTGGCGCCGGCGAGATTTGCCGCGTCCGGAGATTGACCCTGCGTGCGGTTCTTGTACGGGAGGGTGTGGAAGACGTTGGCGGTGGGCAGGATCGAAGACGTACCGAACCTGAACATCTGCGGGCCACCCAGATAGGCTGCGGCGTACGTCTTGTTCAGTGCGTTGAAGCCGGTAGCATCGGCCGGCTGGCGTGGGCGACCACGTCCCGGATCGACGACGACCCACTTCAGGCCCTTGGAGCCCATGACCGCGCCGAGCCCGCCGCGGGCGGCATGCCGCGCCGGCGCCCGGTACTTCTCCTGGTCTGTGCAGGCGATAGACGCTCCCTTCAGCTGAAGCTCGCCCGCCGGTCCAATAGATATGGCGGAGGCGGTTGCCGGGTAGTTCGACAACAGCTTCTCGCAAGAAGCGTAGTTCCAGAGGCCCTTGTACTCGTCCGCAGCAACCACTTGCGCACCCTGCTCGTTGACGACGAGACCGTAGCGACGCTCAGGGTCTTCCGGCTTCCCCTTGACCACGATGGCCCGGATGCCCAGCTTCATCAGGTGCTGGCCCGGATTGCCTCCCGCGTTCGCTTCCTTGATGCCGCCCGTAAGCGGGCTCTTGCCGCCCATCGAAATGCGGCCGGACGTCGGGGCGGAGGTGCCGGAGAGCACCCCGGGCGCCATGACCAGCACGTTGTCCCGGCCCAGCGGGTCGCACGTAGGGTCGCACTCCTCGAGAAGAATCTTCGCGGAGAGAGCCCGGCCGCCCAGGAGCTTCCGGTCCGCAGGAAACTTATCGAAGGAAGCGGTCTGAGTCGTCATGTCGACGCGCAGGATGCGGTCGCCGTCTGGTGCAGCCATGGGTTACCTCCTGAAGTTGGGTCAAGGGTTGTGCAACAAGCAACTGTTCAAATTATACGAATTGCCGGCGGAAACCGCCATCCCGCGATATTTGCAGCAGCAGGCGGCCGGCGCCGTTGACGCCGTGCTAACGGGCGTAGTTGTTCTCCGGATTGCTACACCCGTTGCTAAACCGTCGGCCGGCAGGCAGGCGGTGGTCGTCGGCCGTGGCGATCAGCTCCGCGCCGGCGCCGCTGCCGGCGAAGGACGAAGGGAGAGCGGGCGAAGGTGTCGGAGTTGAAGAGCGGGTGCCGGAAATCCTTGGGTCAGATGGATTCCGCAGGGAATACAGAAGCATGCCTCGGGAGAGGTTAGCCGTGCCGCACCTCGGGCATGCGGGCTCGACCCTTGCGCCACAGCGCATGCAGGACGAGGCTTCGGCGCCGCCGGCCAGCGACGCTACTTCTTCGGTGCTGGCTTTGGTACCGACGCGGCCTTCTTCTGTGCCTTCTGCTTATTGGTCTTGGAGGTGTTCTTCGGACTCTTGTCACCCATCACGCAGTCCTTTCTCAATATCCTGTCGGCACATCAATGTTAGCGCATCTGTCGAGTGCCAGTCGTGCGCCGGGATCAGAAAACGTCTCAGGAACCGGCGGCGAT
>JBGQEU010000070.1:0-6781 GCA_041496525.1 Dehalococcoidia bacterium | reverse complement strand
GTGAAGGCGAGCCGGGAGAGCCAGGGTGATTTCAGCCCGGCGCTAATCAAGACCAACCTGGACAGGGATACCGCGCTGGTCCTGATGGAGCTGGAGCCGCATGCCCAGGGGTTGCGCGTGCTCGTCGAGCCGACGCGGCGATACCTCACCGGCACGCTGCTCTCCCACGTCATGGGATACGTGGGGCCTCTCTCTGCGCAGGAGTACGACGAGTTGCGGACCGGGGGCTACCAGTACCAGGATTTCATCGGCAAGAGCGGCGTGGAGCTGACCTACGAAGACGTCATGCGCGGCAAGCCGGGCAAGAAACTCGTCGAAGTCGACGCCACGGGACGCGAGCTGAGCGTCATCTCCGAGCGCCCACCGATCGACGGCTCCAACGTCGTCCTCAGCATCGACCTCGACCTGCAGCAGAAGGTGGCCGATGTCCTCCAGGAGTACGGCGCGAGTTCAGAGAACGCCGCCGCCGCGGTAATGGACATCAAGACCGGCGAGGTCCTGGCCATGGCTTCTCTGCCGACCTTCGACAACAACGTCTTCTCCGGCCCCCTGTCTGACCAGGACCTGGCGACCCTCATCAACTCCCCCGGCAAGCCGCTCGTCAATCACAGCATCGCCGAGCGCTATCCACCCGGCAGCACCTTCAAGACGATCGTCGGCTCGGCGGCCCTCCAAGAGGGCGTGGCGAGCCCTTCCACGACGATCACCAGCCGCGGCTACATCACGGTCGAGAACGAGTTCGACCCCAACGTCATCTACGTCTACCCGGACTGGGCGCCGCTGGGCACCCTGGACTTCTACCGCGGCATCGCCATGTCCTCTAACGTCTATTTCTACTACCTCTCCGGCGGCAAGGCCGACGAGGGCTTCCGCGGCCTCGGCGAGGAGCGAGTCGCCCAGTACGCGCGCGCCTTCGGGCTGGGCGGGCTGACCGGCATCGACCTGCCGGGCGAGTCCCCGGGCCTAGTCCCCGATGCCCAGTGGAAAGAGCAGAACGTGGGCGAACCCTGGACTCTGGGCGACACGTACAACTTCGGCATCGGCCAGGGCTACGTGGCGACCACGCCGCTGCAGATGCTGCGGGCCGTGGCCGCCATCGGCAACGGCGGCCACCTCGTCACCCCGCACGTCGTCAAGGAGTACAAGGACAGCCGCGGCAAGATCTTGCAGCAGGTGACGGAGCCGCCGCCGGCCAGCGTGCCCGTGGATCCGGGCAATCTCCAGGTCATTCGGGACGCCATGCGGCAGTCGGTGACATCCGGCGTCGCCCAGAACGCCGCCGTGGCGGGCGTCCAGGTTGCAGGTAAGACCGGCACCGCCGAGTTCGGGCCGGACCTGGGAGGCGGCAAGCACGCCACTCACGGCTGGTTCATTGGCTTCGCCCCTTATGACGACCCGCAGATCGCCGTCGTCGTCTTCGTCCAGCATGGGAGCGGCGGCAACGACGCCTCGCCCGCCGCGGCCAAGATCTTCGACTACTACTTCCACCGCCCGCAGTTCGCCGCAGCGAAGCCAGAGGGGACGCCGTGATCGAGCGCCGCGCGGTCCGCCACTTTGATGTCGTCCTGGTGCTCCTGTGTGCCGGCCTGGTGGCCTACGGCAGCGTCCTCATCTACAGCGCCTCACTGAGCGCTTATCCAGACGGCGTCAGCCTGGGACATCCTCTGGCCAAGCAGATCACCTTCGCCGTTCTGGGAGTCGCGGTCATGATCGCCGTCACCTGGCTGGACTACCGCATCTTCGGCCAGATGGCACCCGCCCTCTACGCCCTCGCCATCGTCATGCTGCTGGCTGTCCTGGCCGTCGGCGACTCGGCCTACGGCTCCACACGCTGGTTCAACGTTGGCGGCCAGCAGATCCAGGCCTCGGAGGTCGCCAAACTCCTCACCATAATCGCCCTGGCGCGGTACCTGGCCGATAGGCAGGCGCAGATGCAGGACGTCCGCGTCTTCGCCGCCTCCTTCGCCCTGGCCATGCTGCCCGCCGCCCTCGTCCTGCTGGAGCCGGACATGGGCACGGCCATGGTCTTCGCCGCTATCTGGCTCGGCATGGTGCTGATGGCAGGCGCCCCCACGCGCTACGTACTGGTCCTGATCGGGCTGGCTGTTTCGCTTATCCCCTTCGGCGCTCTGGCCCTCATGGGCGAGTACCAGCGAAAGCGGTTCGAGCTGTGGATAAACCCCAACTCCGATCCGCTGGGCGGCGGCTTCAATATCCTGCAGTCGGAGATCGGTATCGGCTCGGGGGGCATCTTCGGCCGCGGCTTGACGCACGGCAGCCAGACGCAGCTGGACTTTCTCCAAACCTCTACCACGGACTACATCTTCAGCGTCCTGGGCGAAGAGCTGGGCCTCCTGGGGGCCGTCGTCCTCTTCGCCCTCTTTACGGCGCTGCTGTTCCGAGGAATCCGCGCGGTCACCATCGCCCGGGACCAGTTCGCCCGTCTGCTGGCAACGGGCATCGTGATCATGATCCTCTTCCAGGTGTTCATTAACGTGGCGGTCAACATCCGCCTGGTGCCGGTCACCGGAATCCCGCTGCCCTTCATCAGCCAGGGCGGCAGCTCGCTGGTGATGATCTTTGCCGCGATCGGCCTCTTAGAGGGGATCGTGCTGCGCCATAAACGGATCGAGTTCTAGGGGGCTGCTGAAAGACCGACTTCTGGTCTCGGAGCGAGTCGACGTCATCCGTTCGGCCTGAGCCTGTCGAAGGCCTTCGCTACCCGTCGCTCCCCTGATCAGACCTGCGATAGGCCGCCGTCGCGGCGGCGAAGCACTTCGACAAGCTCAGTGCGAACGGCAGCCTCCAACCCCACCCAAAGGGAAGACGAATCTGGTGGACACCTCCAGACCCCCGCAAAGGGGCATTGCCCCTCTGCACTCCACATCTTTTCAGCAGCCTGCTGGTCACTCCGGCTCGTGCTTCGGCGGGTCCGTCAGGCCCCACTGCCGCCAGTCTTCGATGCGCAGCGCCAGCGTCAGCCGCGGCGCCCAGCCGATGGGCTTGTACTGGGGGAACTTCTCGCGGATCAGCTCCCAGGCGCGGTCCCGTTCCTCACCCTCGACCGGCTCGGCGCGGCCCCGCAGCAGCACCGCCTTCAGCTTGCTCCAGTCGTCGCTATACTCGTCGATGAGTACGGCCAGGCGGCCGTTGGCCATCACCCCTTCCGCGGTCGCGTAGCGCCGGCCGATGTCGATGAACAGCGCCGTGCCGTCGAAGACGGGGCAGACCGGGATCAGGTGCGGACTGCCGTCCGCCCGCACGGTGGCGATGCGGCACACTCGCGCCGTCCGCACGAACTCCCTTATCGCCTCCGGCATCGGTTCCATCAGCCCAGCCCCAGCTTGATCGCCTCGCGCAGGCCGGCGGCGGGCAGCAGCTGCATGGCCGTGCTCGGCGCGCCGCGCCGCACACTCGCCTCCGGCAGCAGGCAGCGCCGGAAGCCCAGCCTCTCCGCCTCCGCCAGCCGCCGCTCCAGCTGCCCGACGGACCTCAGCTCTCCCGACAGACCGATCTCCCCTACGGCGACCAGGTCTGAGGCCACCGGGCTGTCTCTGAATGATGAGACGATGGCCAGAGCCAGCGCCAGGTCCGCCGCCGGCTCATGCACGCGCAACCCTCCTACTACCGAGGCGATGATGTCCTGCGAGGCCAGCGAGATGCCCAGCCGCCGGCCGAGCACGGCCGAGACCAGCAGCAAACGCCCGAAATCCAGGCCGTTGGCCGTGCGCCGCGGCGCCGGCGTCACCGCCGGGCTGGTCAGCGCCTGCACCTCCACCAGCAACGGGCGGCTGCCCTCCATCGTGGGCACGACGGCCGAGCCCACGGCGCCGGCGGCGCGTTCGGCGATGAACGCCGCCGAGGGGTTCTCCACAGCCCGCATGCCGCCGGCCGTCATCTCAAACACGCCCACGTCGTCGACGGAGCCAAACCGGTTCTTCACACCGCGCAGCAGCCGGTAGCTGCTAAAACGTTCGCCCTCCAGGTAGAGCACCACGTCCACGATGTGCTCCAGCAGCCGGGGACCCGCGATGTCGCCTTCCTTGGTGACGTGACCGACGAGGAAGGCGGCCACGCCCGTCGTCTTCGCCCAGCGCATCAGGTCCATCGTGCACTGCCTGAGCTGGACGATGCTGCCCGGCGCCTGTGCGGCGGCTTCGCTGTAGACGGTCTGGATGGAGTCGACGACAAGGAGCCCAGGGGAGAGGGCTTCCGCCTGGCGCAGCGCCTCATCAAGGTTCGTCTCGGTCAACACGAAGAGCCGCTGGCCGGGAATGCCCAGGCGGGCGGCGCGCATCTTCACCTGCCGCGCCGACTCTTCCCCCGTCATGTAAATCACATTGCGCCCAGCGCTGGCCAGCCCCGCCACCTGCAGGAGGAGCGTCGACTTGCCAATGCCGGGGTCGCCGCCCACGAGAATTAACGAGCCGGCCACAACGCCACCACCCAGCACCCGGTCGAACTCCACCAGGCCCAGGGACATCCGCGGCTGCTCCTCGCCGTCGAGCTGAGAGAGCTCGACCGCCTGGGCGACCGGGCGGCTCGCCACCCTCGTCCCGCGACCCTCGACCCTCTCGCTGAGGCTATTCCATGAGCCACAGTCCGGGCAGCGGCCCAGCCACTTGGGGCTTTCGTAGCCGCATTCGGCGCAGGCGAAGATGGTGCGGCCTGCCCTGAGCCCGGTCGAAGGGGTCTGCCTGGCGGTTGCCATCGCTGGCATTATCGGTGCACAGGAAGGCGCAGGGGAAGGTGTGCGTGGCACAGGTTTGTGGGTAACCGGTGCTTCCGGAAGCGCTCTCATTGCTCCCGCCCGCCCTTCGAGAGCCTCAGGCGAGCGGGAAGGGGCAGCCACCTGCGCGCCGACTGTCTGGCGCATGGCTCCCAAACGAAAGGGCCGCCCTCGCGGACGGCCCTTCGTGTGTTTCCAGTGCGTCTTACGCCAGCGCCGGCTCCGATACGTTCTGAAGGACGATCTCGCCGTTCTCGACGTCGATGCGGACGGTGTCGCCGGCGGCGAACCGCTCTTCCAGCACCGCCTCCGACAGCCGGTCCTCCAGCTCGTTCTGCATGACGCGGCGCAAGGGGCGGGCCCCGAACACCGGGTCATAGCCCTTCTCGCCGACCCAGTCCAGCGCGGCCGGTGTCATCTCCAATTTCAAGCCCTTGGCCGCCAATTGCTTCTCGATCCCCTTGATCTCGTTCTCCACGATCTGGCGGATGTGCTCCTTGCTGAGGGAGTGGAATACCACCGTCGCGTCTAGCCGGTTAATGAACTCCGGCCGGAAAACGTTCTTCATGGCGTTCAGCACCTTCTCCTTCATCTTGGCGTGCTGATCCGCCACCCTGGCAGACTCATCTACGTGAACGCTGAAGCCCAGGGACGTCTCCTTGCGGATGAGGTCTGACCCGACGTTCGAAGTCATGATGATGACGGTGTTGCGGAAGTCCACGCGCCGGCCCTTGGCGTCCGTCAGGTGGCCGTCGTCGAAGATCTGCAGCAGCATGTTGAAGACTTCCGGGTGGGCCTTCTCTATCTCGTCCAGCAAGATGAGGCAGTAGGACTTCCGGCGCACAGTGTCCGTCAGCTGGCCAGCGTCGTCATACCCCACGTAGCCGGGCGGAGCGCCGATCAGGCGCGAGACGTTGTGCTTCTCCATGAACTCGGACATGTCAAGCTTGATCATGGCTTCCTCGCTGCCGAACATGAACTCGGACAGCACGCGGGCCAGGTACGTCTTGCCCACGCCGGTCGGGCCCAGGAACATGAACACGCCGATTGGGCGGCGCGGGTCTTTCAGGCCGGCGCGGGCCCGTCGCACGGCCTTGGCTATGCTGTGGATCGCCTCGTCCTGGCCTACGATCTTCTCGTGCAGGGCGTCTTCCATGTGCAACAGCCGCTGTGACTCCTCGGAGGCGATGCGGGTGACCGGGATGCCCGTCCACATCGCCACCACTTCACAGATGTCCTCGGCGGTGACTTCCGGCTTCTCGCCGCTGCGCTCGGTCTGCCAGCCGGTCTCCATGCCCGCCAGCTTGTCCTGCAGCTTCACCTCGCGGTCACGCAGTTCAGCGGCCTGCTCGTATTGCTGGCCGGCGATCGCCTCTTCCTTCTCGCGGCGCAGGGCGTCCAGCCCCTTCGCCGCCTCTTGCAGCGAGGGCGGCGCGTACGACCGCTTGATGCGCACGCGGGAGGCGGCCTCGTCCACGAGGTCAATCGCCTTGTCGGGGAGGAAGCGGTCCGGCACGTAGCGCGAGGCCAGCTCAGCGGCCGCCTCCAGCGCCTCGTCCGAGATCGTCAGGCCATGGTGGTCCTCATACCGGCTCTTCACGCCCTTCAAGATCAGGATCGTGTCCTCGAGCGACGGTTCGTTGACCATGATCGGTTGCAGGCGCCGCTCCAGCGCGGAGTCCTTCTCGATGTGCTTGCGGTAGTCGTCCAGGGTTGTGGCGCCCACGCACTGCAGCTCGCCGCGGGCCAGCGAGGGCTTCAGGATGTTGGCGGCGTCCACCGCGCCCTCGGCCGCGCCGGCGCCGACGAGCATGTGCATCTCGTCGATGAAGAGGATGCAGTTGCCGGCGCTCTTCAGCTCTTCGATGACCTTCTTCAGCCGCTCCTCGAACTCACCGCGGTACTTCGTGCCGGCCACGAGCGAGCCGATGTCCAGCGTGACGAGGCGGCGGTTCAGCAGCATCTCCGGCACCTCGCCCTTGATGATGCGTTGCGCCAGCGCTTCGACGATGGCGGTCTTGCCGACGCCGGGCTCACCGATGAGCACGGGGT
>JBGQEU010000069.1:0-6789 GCA_041496525.1 Dehalococcoidia bacterium | reverse complement strand
CGTCGTGCCCGGCGGCTTCGGGGAGCGCGGCATCGAGGGCAAGGTGCAGGCGGCCCGGTTCGCTCGCTTGAACAACATGCCTTATCTGGGGCTCTGCCTGGGCCTGCAGGTCATGGTCGTGGAGTTCGCCCGCGCCTATTTCGATTCCGAGGCGCCCAACTCCACGGAGTTCGATGAGGAGACGCCTTACCCTGTAATCACACTGCTGGACGAACAGCGCCGCGTGGTCAACAAGGGCGGCACGATGCGCCTCGGTGGCTACGCCTGCCGGCTGGTGCCGGGGACCCGGGCCTACGAGGCTTACGGCGCCGACGAGGTGATTGAGCGGCACCGCCACCGCTACGAGTTCAATAACGAGTACCGGGAGCGCTTTGCCAAGGCCGGACTGGTGGCCAGCGGCACCTCTCCCGATGGCGGCCTCGTTGAGATCTGCGAGATACAGGACCACATCTGGATGGTGGGCTCGCAGTTCCACCCGGAGTTTCGTTCGCGGCCAAACCGGCCGCACCCGCTCTTCAACGGGTTCGTGGCCGCCGCCCTGCAGCGCTCGCAGGCCCGCAGCGCGACGCCGGCAGCCGCGACCCCGCACGGCCGGCACGCCGCTTCCGCGCCGGCCCCCCGCCCCACTCGCGCCAGATCCAGCTGACGGGTGAACGCCGCCAACGTCTTCCTCTTCCTGCAGGTGTTATCCGCCTTCTGGTACGTGGCGGGCCTGGCCGCCGTGCAGATCTCCCTGGTCCGCGGCGGGCAGAGCGATGATCTGAAGGTGCGGGCGGAGTCCTTCGAAGAGGCTTCTCATTACCAGGGGGTACTGCTGGTCCCGGGCGCCATCGCCACGGGGGCCACGGGCGTGTTCCTGTGGACGGAGATGGACTACAACCTGATCACTACCGGCTGGCTGGTGTTGCTGGAGGTCCTCTACATCGTGACGCTCCTTATCTGTCTGCCCCTCATCGGCCTGGGGTTGCGCGGGGCGCGGCTGGCCGCGCTGCGGGCCCGGAAGGCCGGCCGCGCGACGCCGGAGATGGAACAGGCGATGGCGGACAACGTGCCGCTGTTTTTCGGCGGCATCGCCACGATATTGCTCTCGGCGATGACCTATCTTTCGGTGTTCCGGCCCTTTTGAACATGGGCAAGGAAAGCGCCTGGATGCTAACGTCAGGGGGGTATTGCGCGTCTACAATGATTGGGGTATGTTGGGCATGGCCCCTCTTGAGGACGAAGCCAGAGGGCGCGGTTTTCCCACACATTAATTAACCCAACCAGCGGCACTACCCTATCACGTCGTACGGAGATACCTTGAATCTCACCGAATTAGAGACCAAGACTAAAGACGAACTCGTAGAGGTCGCCAAAGACCTGGAGATCAGCGGCGCCACCGGCCTGCGCAAGCAGGACCTCGTATTCCGCATCATGCAGGCCAAGGCGGAGCGCGAGGGCAACTACTTCGCCGGCGGCATCCTGGATATGGCCTCCGACGGCTACGGCTTCCTGCGCACACAGGGCCCGAAGCCCAGCCTCAGCGACGTCTACGTCTCCCAGACCCAGGTCCGCCGCTTTGCCCTGCGCACCGGCGACTATGTGATGGGCGCCGTCCGCCCGCCGAAAGACTCTGAGAAGTACTACGGCCTGCTGCGGGTGGATGCCGTCAACGGCGTGGACCCGGAGACGGCCAAGCGGCGTCCCTACTTCGAGCAGCTCACCCCCATCTTCCCGGACGAGATGATCCACCTGGAAGAGGGCGTGAACAACCTTTCCACTCGCGTGATCGATCTGGTGGCGCCCGTGGGCCGCGGCCAGCGCGGACTCATCGTCTCGCCGCCGAAGGCCGGCAAGACCGTCATCCTGAAGACGATCGCCGCGGCCACCGCCAAGCGCTACGAGGACATCTACATCATGGTGGCGCTGATCGGCGAGCGGCCGGAGGAGGTTACCGACTGGCGCCGATCCGTGGTGGAAGCGGAGGTGGTAGCGGCCACGTTCGACGACCCGGTCGAGGAGCAGACGCGGGTGGCGGAGATGGCGTTGGAACGGGCCAAGCGCCTGGTGGAGTGCGGGCGCCACGTCATGGTGTTGCTGGACGGCATCACCCGCCTGACGCGCGCGTACAACCTGGCCCTGCCGCCATCCGGACGCACGCTCTCCGGCGGCATCGATCCGGTGGCCCTGCACCCGCCGAAGCGACTGTTTGGAGCGGCCAGGAATGTGGAGGATGGGGGCAGCCTCACAATCATCGCCACCTGCCTTGTCGATACCGGCAGCCGGATGGATGAGGTGATCTTCGAGGAGTTCAAGGGCACCGGCAACTGGGAGCTGTGGCTGGACCGCCGCCTGGCTGAGAAACGGGTCTGGCCGGCGATCGACATCCAGCGCAGCGGCACCCGCCGCGACGATCTGCTCCTTGACGAGTCGACGTATCAGCGGGTCGTCCTGCTCCGCCGCATGACAGCCCTGGTAGGCCAGAGCTCGCAGAACCCGACGGAGGCCACGGAGCTGATCCTGGAGCGCCTGGGCCGCACCCGCGACAACGCGGAATTCCTGGCCACGCTCAAAGAAGCCGTCTAGCCAATTTGACGGTAATTTTGGGCGAGCAAACCCGTCGCCGGTTGCGTAAGACGGTCCCTGACAGCCGCCATTAGCCCGGGATTCGCGTCCACGCTGTGGGGCCGTCCAGAAGCTCCCTGTGCCTCATGGTTACCGGCATTTGTATCTGAGATCGCCCCTAAAAGCCCGCCGCTCCCATAAGCTGTCAATTTGTGAAAGTCTTGACAAATGGTATATAATACCGCCCGACTAGCTGCAACCCAGCTACGGGCCCCTCCCCCGCTGGTTGTTGGGGGTGGTGTTGAAGGGGGGCCCGCCCATAGGAGGTAGTTATTCGAGAGCCGCAAGCTCCACCCCGGTTAGGCCTCGAACAGCCGGGGCGCGAATGGCGGTCGTCTCGCCTGAAAGCAGCGGGGCAGTCGCTAACTAAATACAGGCACTACGCACTCCACAGCTTACTCCTCTCCCTGGTCCTTCTGGCCGTTCTCACCACTGTGGCCGGACGCGTGACGGGCCTGGCGCCATCCACCGTCTCCAGCGCTCCTGGCGCCCCGGCGTCTCAGGCCAGAGCCGGCTATCTCAAGCCACCGGTCCTCGTCTCCACAGTTCCGTCGCTCTTGGCCCGCCACCAGGCGGAAGTGGAGGCCACGTCGACGGCGGCCCCCGGGGTCGTGGCGGCGGTTGCCACGCCGGAGCCGGCGCCGACGCCGAAGCCGGCCTACTTCGCCTACACGATCCAGCCGGGGGATTCGATCACGTCCATCGCCGCCTCGTACGGCATCGACCCCAGCTACATCCTCTGGAACAACCCCGAGGTGAGCGCCGACCCGAACCTGCTCCTGATCGGCAAGCAGCTCATAGTCCCCAGCGTGAACGGCATCGTCTATAACGTGGTGCGCGGCGATACCCTGAGCGATGTCGCTGCGTACTACCGGATCGATACGCAGAGCATCGCCGCCTTCTCCGGTAACAACATCGCATCGCCGGATCAACTCAGCGACGGCATGGTATTGCTGCTGCCAGGCGCGGTGCCGCCGCCTCCGCCCCCGCCGCCAGAGCGCGGCGCGGATGTCCCGGCGCCGGAACCCGCTTCGGGAGGTATTCCGGTCCCGGCCGGTGTGCCCCCGGACGCACCGGCGGCTGCCGGCAGCGGCTACATCTGGCCGGTTCAGGGGGCTATCAGCCAAGGATTCGGCGTCCCAGAACTGGGCAGCTATCACAAGGGCATTGACATAGATGGGATTGGCCAGTATGGAGCGCCGGTTGCGGCCGCCGCCGCCGGCACGGTCGTGCTGGCGAACTGGGATGATTGGGGGCTGGGCTATCACGTGATGCTGCAGCACGCGGACGGCTCCCGGACTGTGTACGGGCACCTGTCGGACATCTGGGTGACGGCGGGCCAGGTCGTGAGCCAGGGCGAGGCTGTCGGCGCTCTGGGCAGCAGCGGCTATTCCACCGGAGCGCACCTCCACTTCGAGCTCTGGATCGACGGCGTCCCGGTAGACCCTCTCAACTACCTGCCATAGAATAGCCCTGTGGGCGCCCGACTCCTGCCGCCTCTGGCGGCTTTCTTGTTCTTGGGCCAGGCCATCGCCTTTGCCCCTTTCTTCCCGGCGCAGGCGCAAACGTCTCCGGCCTACGTCGCGCTGGGCGACTCCCTGGCATATGGGGTCGGTGCCACCGATCCGGCGGCGCAGGGGTACGTGCCGCTGACCGCCGCCGCTCTCCGCGAGAGCGATCGTTACGGCGACCGCGGGTTGGATGTCGTGAACCTCAGCGCGCCGGGGGCCACAAGCACTGATCTGGTGGCGGCGGGAGGCCAGTTGGAGAGGGCGCTGCAGGTGATTGGAGACCGGCGCGGCGCCAACGGGCCGGGCGTGGCGATCATCTCCCTGGACATCGGCGGGAACGACCTCCTGGCTCTGGCCTCCCGCGACTCGCCCTGTTTCTCTGATGCCGCCGGCGACGCCTGCCGGCAGCAGTTGGGCCAGATGCTTAGCAATCTCCAGAAGGACCTGAGCCGCACCCTGCGCGAATTGCGGCAGGCCGCCCCGGAAGCCGCTGTCTATGTCCTCGACCTCTACAACCCGTATTCCGGCACCGGCGACCCGCGAGAGGTCATCGCAGACATCGGCGTCCAGCAAGTCAACGGCGTCATCGCGGCCGCGGCGGCAGACCCGCAACTGAACGTCCGGACGGCGCGCGTCTACGAGCTGTTCCAGGGTCACGGCAGGCAGTGGATCGCCGCGGACGGCATTCATCCCAACGACTCCGGCCACGCCGTGATCGCCGAGGTGCTGCTGGCGGCCATTGAGGGTCGCCCGGTAGCGATCCCCGACCAGCTCCTGGGGCCGCCCGCCGGCGAAGCGCAGCCTTCCGCGGATGGGTCCGGCGATGACAGCACGCTGCTGCTGGCTATCGCGGTGCCGCTATCGTTCCTGGCGGGGGCGCTGGTGACCGGCGCCTACTTCCTGGCCCGCGGCCGGTCGTAGCCGGACAGCGCGCGGCGCGCTGTCGCCACGCGACACCGCCCGGCCTCTCCCCAGATTCCCCTTCGGCTGCGCTCAGGACAGGCTTCGCAAAGATGCGCCGTCGCTCCGAAGGATGTTGATGCCGTTCAGAATGACAGAACTGGGGTACCGGGCCGCGCCCGGCGCCTACCGCCGGTAGTCAAGGAGCACGACCTGCGTTTCGGAGGGGATGCCGCTGCGGTTGACGGAGAGCTTCGGCTGGGGCTCCAGGGACGTAACCTCCATCTCCTTCAGGAAGCGGTCGGGCGGGTCCAGGCCGTCCTTCAGCGCCTCCGTGCGGTAATGCATCGGAATCACCAGCCGCGCCTCCAGCAGGTTCACCACTTCGGCCGCCTTGGCGCCGTCTATCGTTGTGCCGCCGCCTACCGGCACCAGGAGGACGTCGGCGCCGGTCATCTCCTCGGCCTGCTCGGCCGTGGGTGCATGCCCCAGGTCTCCCAGGTGACACACCCTGATATCCTCCATCTCCACGATGAAGGCCAGGTTGCGCCCGCGCTCGCTCCCCTTCTGGTCGTCGTGATAGGTGGGCACGGCGGTGATGAAGGCGCCGTGGATCTCGTACTCGCCGGGAGCGTCGAGGACGACGGGGCTGCCGGCGACGGCCTTGGTGTAGTCGTGATTGCTGTGGTGGTGGCTGATCGTGACGATATCGGCCGTGGGCTTGCCGATGGCGTAGCCCGTGGCGGGCGGACAGGGGTCAGTGACGATGGTGGCCTCGCGGCCACGGATACGGAAGCAAGAGTGGCCCAGCCAAACGATCTCCACGGTCAGCGGGCTTCCCGGCGGGTCTGGTCTGGCAACGGTTACGAGCGCCTGCGGCCCAGAGCTGGCCTAGTCTTCGTCTTCTTCTTCCTCGTCGGGGCTCCGGCGGCGACGCCAGAACATGAGAACGGCGACGGCGGCGCCGATCAACGCCAGGAATGCCAGTATCTTGCCCTTGCCCCCCTTGCGCTTCTCCTGACCCTCTTCGTTGTCTGCCATGGGACAAGCTCCTTCGTTTACGTTCGTTGCTACGGACAAGAACCAGGGGCCGGAAGGCCGCGCTGAGTATAACAATCTGTCCGCGGGCCGGTCAACAGCGGGCCATGGCAGGCGCCGGAAGCGGGCGCCGGCCGCGCCGGCCAGGGCTGTTGCCGCCTTGACACCGTTCCCCCGGCGATGCTACGCTTTTGAATACGATTTAGCACTCAGGGGTGGAGAGTGCTAATCCTTCGACAAGCTCAGGATGAGCGGGTATTAGAGATGCTTACAGAACGCCGCCAGAGGCTCCTCCAGTTCATCGTCGATGAGTACGTGACGACGGCCCAGCCCGTCGGCTCCGGCAGCATCGTCGAGAAATACCGGCTGCCCGTTTCTTCGGCCACCATCCGCAACGAAATGGCGGCGCTGGAGGAGGAGGGCTACATCACGCAGCCCTACACCTCCGCCGGGCGCGTCCCCACCGACCGTGGCTACCGCTACTACGTCGAGGCCCTGATGCGGGAAGAGTCGCTGCCGGAAGAGCTGCAGCAGACTATCCGGCACCAGTTCCACCAGGCCGCCCGGGAGCTGGAGGAGTGGGCCCGCCTGGCCGCAGCCATCCTGGCCGCGCGCCTGCACAACGCCGCTGTCGTCACTACGCCGCACTCGCTGCAGCCGCGGCTGCGCTGGCTGGAGCTGGTGGGCGTGCACGACTACCTGGCGCTGCTGGTCGTGGTGCTGCAGGAGGCGCGCG
>JBGQEU010000068.1:0-6822 GCA_041496525.1 Dehalococcoidia bacterium | reverse complement strand
GACGCGGTGGCCATCACCTACTTCGGGGACGGCGCCACCAGCACCGGCGATGTGCACGAAGCGATGAATTTCGCTGGCGTTCACAAACTGCCGGTGGTCTTCGTCTGCGAGAACAACCAGTTCGCTATCTCCGTGCGCTGGAGCAAACAGGCGGCGGTGGAGAACGTGGCGGTCCGCGCGCAAGGGTATGGCTTCCCCGGGGTCACGGTGGACGGCAATGACGTTCTCGCCGTTTACGCGGCGGCCAAGGAGGCAGTGGAGCGGGCGCGCAAGGGCGAAGGGCCGACCTTTATCGAGGCCAAGACCTACCGCCTTGTCCCCCACACCAGCGACGACGATGACCGCCGCTATCGCACCAAGGAGGAAGTGGAGCAGTGGGCCAAGAAGGACCCGCTGCCCAGGTTCCAGAAGTGGCTGGAGGAGAACGACCTGCTGAGGCGCGGCGAACTGGAAGCCATCCAGACGAAGGCGCTGCGGGAGGTGGATGAGGCGACGGATTACGCGGAGAAGGCTCCCACTCCCGACCCTGAATCGGCGCTCCGGCATGTGTTCGTGGAAGGAGCGTGAGAGCCATGGCTGAGAAGACGATGATCGAAGCCGTGCGCGAGGCGATGTTCGAGGAGATGAAGCGGGACGAGCGGATCATCGTGATGGGCGAGGACGTGGGCGAAGGCGGGGTCTTCCGCGCCACCGAGGGGTTGCGGCAAGAGTTCGGCGAAGAGCGGTGCATGGACACGCCGCTGGCCGAGTCAGCGATCGTTGGCGTGGCCATCGGCGCCTCGCTGAACGGCATCATCCCCATCGCGGAGATACAGTTCGCCGACTTCAGCCACCCCGCCTTTGACCAGATCGTTAGCGAAGCGGCGCGTCTGCACTACCGCTCGAACGGCACCTGGCACTGCCCGATAACGGTGCGCATGCCGTACGGCGCGGGCGTCCACGGCGGGCCTTACCACTCGCAAAGCGTAGAGGCGTTTTACGCGCACGTGCCGGGCCTGAAGGTGGTCTGCGTGGCCACTCCCTACGACGCCAAGGGGCTGCTCAAGTCCGCCATCCGGGACCCGAACCCGGTCATCTTTTTGGAGCACAAGAAGGCCTACCGCCTGATGCGGCAGGAGGTCCCAGACGAAGACTACACGATCCCCCTCGGCCAGGCGGCCGTGCGGCGTGAAGGGTCGGACATGAGCCTGATCACCTATGGCATGATGACCCACCACTCGCTGCGGGCGGCGGAGACCGTACAACAGGAGGACGGGCTTAACGTCGAAGTGATCGACTTGCGCAGCGTGTCGCCCTGGGACAAGGAACGCGTGCTGGAGTCCGTGAAGAAGACGGGCAAGGCGCTGGTCGTCTATGAGGACAACTTCACGGGCGGCTTTGGCGCCGAGGTGGCGGCCACTATCGCCCAGGAGGCTTTCGACTACCTGGATGGGCCCGTGACGCGGGTGGCGTCGCCGGACGTGCCGCTATCGCCATACTCCGGCATCCTTGAGGAGTACATACTGCCGAACCCCGAAAAGATCGCCGCCGCCATCCGCAACCTGGCCGCGTACTAAGCGAGGCGTAGCATGGCATTCACCCTCACGATGCCGGAGGTGGGCGAGACCGTGACCGAGGGTACCGTCGAGAAGTGGCTGAAGCAGCCGGGCGAGCACGTCGACAAGTATGATCCCATCGTCGAGATCAACACGGACAAGGTAAACGTCGAGCTGCCGTCCCCTGTATCGGGCACCGTATTGGAGATCCTGGCGCCGGAAGGGACGACAGTCCTCGTCGGCGCGCCCCTCGCCACCATAGAGGCGGTGTCCGGCGAAGAGCCGGTGCAGATAGCGCCGCCCGGCCAGAGCGAAGCCGAAGCGCCAAAGCTCAAGACCGCCGCTGCTGCCGCGCCCCGCGAGGCGACCACTGTGGCCGCACCGCCGTCGGCGCCGGCCAGACGTGACGCCGCGCGCGAACCACACCGCGCTACCCCCCGCGTCCGCAAGCTGGCGGCAGAGATGGGCGTGGACCTGGCCGGCGTGGCGGGCACCGGCCCCGGCGGCCGCATCGTGGAGGAGGACGTACGGACGGCGGCCAAGGCCCGCCCCGCAGCGCCCGCCCCGAAGCCACGGCCGGCGCCGCCAAAGGCGTCACCCCCTGCGGCGGGGCCGGACGAGGAATCGGTGCCTGTGACGGCAATCCGGCGCACCATCGCCCAGCGCATGTCGGCTTCGGCGTTCAGTGCGCCGCACGCCTGGCTTGTCGTTGAGGCGGACGTGACGGACCTCGTGCGGCTGCGCGAGTCGAACAAGCAGTCGTTCCGTCAGCGCCACGGGATCGACCTGACATATCTACCTTTCACGGCTTACGCCGTGGCGCAGACCTTGCCGGAGCACCCCTACCTGAACGCCTCCTGGGCGGAGGACCGCATCATCCTCAAGAAGCGGGTGCACCTGGGGATCGCGGTGGCGACCGACCGGGGGCTGCTGGTACCGGTGGTCCGCGACGCGGACAGGCTCAGCGTCTCCGGGCTGGCGCGCGCGATGAATGACCTGGGGGAGCGGGCCAGGGCCAATAAGCTGCGGCTGGAGGACGTCCAGGGCGGCACCTTCACTGTGGACAACACAGGCGCCTTTGGATCCGTTATCTCGATGCCGATCATCAACCAGGGGCAGTCGGCGATCATCAGCCTGGAAGCGATCACGAAGCGGCCGGTGGTCGTGGGCGAAGACGCCATCGCCGTGCGGTCGGTCGTCGACCTCTGTCTGTCCTTCGACCACCGCGTGCTGGACGGCCACCAGGCGGGCGCTTTCCTGCGGGACGTGAAGAAGCGGCTGGAGGCCTTCGGTGCGGACACACCACTCAATTGATGATCGGTTGACGATCGGCTGATGGAGGAAGCTGTTCGCCCCTCGCCTCGGTGGTCGGGACCTGAAGGTTCCGACCCACATTCGGACGGCCTGCCGACATGCGAGTTCGCCTGGCTGGGGCGCGTCGATTACCGCGAGGCGTGGGACCTGCAGAGGGCGCTGGCCCGGCAGCGGGCCGCGGACGAGATACCGGACACGCTCCTCCTTCTGGAACATCCGCCCGTCTTCACGACCGGGCGCCGCGGGCCCGGCGCCAACCTGCGCTTCCCCGCACAGACGCTGGGGGCGCCGCTGATCGAGGTTGACCGCGGAGGAGACATAACATTCCACGGCCCTGGACAGCTCATCGCATATCCCATCGTCGATCTGAGGGCAGCCGGACTATCGGTCGTAGCGTATGTGCGCAAGCTGGAGGAGGTCATCATCCGCACGCTCGCGGCGTATGGGGTGACGGGCCAGGCGGAGTGCGGCCTGACCGGCGTCTGGGTGGCGGGCGACAAGGTTGCGGCCATCGGCGTGCGCGTCAGCCGGCCGCTCGGCGTCGTCGGTGGCTGGATCACCAGCCACGGGCTGGCCCTGAACATCGACGTTGATCTGGCGTGGTTCGAGCGCATCGTGCCGTGTGGCATCCAGGACCGCGGGGTGACTTCGCTGGCGCGGCTGCGGGGCGGAGCGCCCGGGGTTGAGGACGCCGGGCGGGAGCTGGCGAAGCGCTTCGGCGAAGTCTACGGGCGAAGGGCGCTGGAGAAGACTTCGTTGCGCCCATCACAATCGCCTTTGTCGCCCAGTCCGGCCACGATACAATAGGCCGAGCAGAACGTGACGTTTGTCACATGCCGTGGCTTTCGGGCCTGCCATAATATCAAAGGTGGCCGGCAGGTTCGCGCCAAGATAGACCGGCCGGCACCGGTGCGATTTCACTCTCATACCGGAGCCTGCCTCCGCTGACCAGGAGTGCATATGAGCGTAACTAAGCCCGCCGCAGACGAATACCGGTCCCTCGACGGCACCGAGCACATCATCCAGGCCATTGGGGTTGTCAAGACATACGACACGGGCAGGGTGCGGGTGGAAGCGCTGCGGGAGATCAACCTGACGATCCATCGCGGCGAGATGGTGGCGATCATGGGGCCCTCCGGCTGTGGCAAGACGACGCTGCTCAACTGTCTGTCCGGCCTGGATGTGATCTACAGTGGGCGAGTGCTGATCGAGGGCGTAGACCTGAGCAAAATGTCCGACAACCGCCGGACGGAACACCGGGCGCGCCGGATGGGGTTCGTGTTCCAGTTCTACAACCTGCTGCCGGTGCTCTCGGCTGTCGAGAACGTGGAGTTGCCGCTGCTGGTCTCCGGTGTCCCTGCCAAAGGGGCCCGGCAGCGCGCGATGGAGGCCCTGGAGACCGTGCACCTGACAGGCTGGGCGACGCACAAGCCGTCGGAACTG
The DNA here is from genome assembly GCA_041496525.1 of Dehalococcoidia bacterium. Lineage (GTDB taxonomy): Bacteria > Chloroflexota > Dehalococcoidia > SM23-28-2 > RBG-16-64-32 > JBGQEU01. Next base: position 2,530 of record JBGQEU010000068.1, on the reverse strand, counting down.
TCCGGAGGGCAGAGGCAGAGGGTGACAATCGCCAGGGCCCTCGTCAACAACCCGGCCATCGTCTGGGGCGATGAGCCGACAGGCGACCTGGACAGCACCAACGCCGGCGAGATCATGGACCTGCTGATCGACCTGAACAAGCGTCACCGCCAGACCTTCGTCCTCGTCACCCACGACCTCGGAGTTGCGCAGCGCACGGAGCGCATCATCAAGATGCAGGACGGCCAGATCATCAGCGACCAGCGAATCGTGAACCGGGAAGCGGGCATCTGGGCGCCCGCCGCTGAGAGCGAACCGGTCTAAGGGGAAGCCATGGACTCTCTGTTCGGCATCCCGATGGACGGCATCATGATCGTGCTCCTGGTCCTGCTGGGCATCTGCCTGCTGAGCGTCAGCTACGTCGCGCTGCGCAACCGGATCGTCTTCATCATGGGGCTTCGCAATATCCCCCGCCGGCGGGCGCAGACCGTGCTCATCGTGCTGGGGTTGATGCTCAGCACGCTGATCATCTCCGCCGCCTTCACCACCGGCGATACGGTCGACTACAGCATTGGCGACCAGGCGTACTCCCAGCTGGGACACGTCGACATCACGGTTGAGCGCAAGAGCGACGGCAATGGCTCCAGTGCCCTCGCCGCGTCGCGCGACGTGCCCGGCGACGTCTATGCTGCCTTCAAGGCCGCGCTGTCAAATGCTAAGCCACCGGATGTCGACGGTTACATGGGTGTCCTCTACGAGGACGTGCCCGTCGTCAATGCGGAAAGCCGGTTGAGCGAGCCATCGGTCACGTTCGTGGGGCTGGACCAGGAGCTGCTGGCCGCATTCCCGGACGTGGTTTCGGCGCGGACCGGCGAGGTTTTGGACGTCTCCTCGCTGGCCCCGGACCAGGTGTTCATGAACGAGTCGGCCGCGGACCAGCTGGGCGGGAGCCCGGGACAGCGAATCCAGGTATACATCAACAGTGTCGTGCACGAGTTTACGATTGTGGACATCGTGAGAGACAAGGTCCTCACTGGCACGCGCGATGCGCAGAACCGCGAAGGCCTGGTGTCCAGGCTGGACACGCTGCACAGCCTGTTCGGGAACGACCGCGTGAACTTCATTGCGGTGTCCATCAACGGCGGCGTGCGGGACACGCTGTCGGCGATAGATCCGACAGAGGGCGAGCTGAAGGCGCTGTTCCGGCAGAACAATCTGGGCCTGGACATGGGGGATAGCAAGAAGGACGGGGTGGACCTGGCCGAGCAGTTCGGCAACTTCATGACCACGTTCTTTCTGCTGCTGGGCCTTTTCTCCATCGGCGCCGGGATGCTGCTTATCATCATGATCTTTGTCATGCTCGCCGCCGAGCGGAAGTCAGAAATGGGCATGGCGCGGGCCGTGGGCATGAAACGCGGCCACCTGGTGCAGATGTTCGTCTCCGAGGGCGCTGCTTACAACGTCTTCTCGGCGATGATAGGGGCCGGCCTGGGCGTGCTGGTCGCGTTCTCGCTGGCCTACATGCTTGCCGCCATCTTCTCCGAGTTTGGCATCAGCATCACGCCGCATGTCACCGCGCGTACCCTGGTGATCTCTTATAGCCTGGGAGTCGTGCTGACGTTCCTCACCGTGACGTTCGCCTCGTGGCGCGTCTCGTTCCTGAACATCGTCTCCGCCATCCGTGGCCTGGACGACCAGCGCCACGCCAGGGTGCGCCGGCGGACGCGCTGGGTATGGATATTGCTGGGCATCCCGGCCCTGGTGGTGCCGCCGCTGGGGATCTGGATGATCATGCGCAAAGGGCTCGACATCCAATGGGGCGTCATCTTGTCCATAGGCGGAGCGCTCCTGGGCGCGCTGCTGTTTTTCCTGGGTTTGCAGACGGGCGAGGCGTTCCCGTTTGCGCTGGGCTTCTCCTTGGTCGGCGCCGGGTCGGCGCGGCTGATGACGATATTCAAGGCGCCCGACCGCCCGGTGTACACGGCGATGGGGCTCGGGCTCGTCATTTTCTGGGGCCTGCTGGCGGGCAGGCGGCTGGAGTTCGTGTTCGGCGAGTTCAACGCCGGGATTGAGATGTTCTTCCTGAGCGGAGTGGCGATGGTCACCGCGTCGACCTTCGTGCTCGTCTACAACTCGGACATCATCCTGGCGGTCGTGTCCCGTGCCGGCGGCGTCTTCGGCTCCATCCTGCCGGCGCTCAAGACGGCCGTCGCTTACCCACTGGACAATCGCTTCCGCACGGGCATGACCCTGGCCATGATCTCTCTGGTCGTCTTCTCCCTGACGATGATGTCTACGATGAACCTGAACTTTGACAAGTTGTTCCTGAAGGACGAATCCCGCGGCGGGTGGGACGTGCAGGTGGAGGAAAACCGCAACAACCCGATCGCGAACTTGCCAGAGTCGCTGAGCGCGGCCGGCTCATCTCTTCCCGACCGCTTCCTGGCCGTGGGCCGTATCGAGATGGAGGGTGGTTTCAACGCCGTGGAGGTGCGCAGCCGCGAGGACGCCAAGTTCCAGAACTACCTGGTGAAGGGCGTGGACGATGCCT
>JBGQEU010000067.1:0-6878 GCA_041496525.1 Dehalococcoidia bacterium | reverse complement strand
GCCTGATTTCACCCTGCCCAGCACTCAGGGCGAAATCAAGCTCCAAGACCTGACGCAGAAGCAGAAGGTCCTCCTCGCCTTCTACACGGAGGACAACACACCGCTCTGCTCCAGCGAGATGTCCGTCCTCAAGGAAGACTACGAGATACTGCAGCAGTTAGGGGCCCAGGTCATCGCCATCAGCGCCGACAGCCTGGAGTCGCACCGGCGGTTCGCCGAAAAGCTGGGCGGCGTCCCGTTCCCCCTGGCCAGCGACGAGAACCTCGAAGCCGCCGGGCTGTACGGCGTCGCGGGCGATGACGGCAAGCGCTGCCGCCGTGCGGTCTTTGTCATCGACCGGGGCGGCAAGGTCTTGCACGCAGTACCCTGGTTCCAGCCCGGCAACCCGACGCAGTACGAGGAGGTCTTCGTCGCGCTGGGGTTCGAGGCCTGAGCGTACTACCACCGCCCCCAGCCCCACTCCTACCGCGCCTGCGCCAGCGATATCTGCTGGAGCGCCTACGCCGCGGAGTCCACGGGATGGGCAGCCGCGTTGTTGTGAAGGTTCCGCCACAGGCGCTAGAATGGGGGAACGCGTCTGTAAGGTTCCGTCAAGTGCGCAGCTTCGATTATTTCGCCCCCCAGACCCTGGCTGAGGCCGTGGCCCTGCTCCACGAGCTGGGCGAGCACGCGCGGCCGCTGGCCGGCGGCACCGATCTCATCGTCCAGATGAAGGAAGCCGCCACCAGGTTCCCCTACCCGTCCAGTGTCGTCGGCCTGACCCGGATCCCCGAGCTGAAAGGGATCGAGTTCAGTGAATCCGCTGGTCCTGCGACGGACCTCCGGACGGGCCTCCGCATCGGCGCCGGCGTCACTATGATGGAGCTGGCCGAATCACCGGCGATTCGCCAGCGGTTCCAGGCGCTGGCCGAAGGCGCGGGCGTGGTCGGTTCCTACCAGACGATGAACATGGCCACCCTCGGCGGCAACCTCTGCAACGCCGCCCCGTCCGCCGATTCCGCGCCGCCACTCCTGGCGTTCGAGGCCCAGGCGGTTATCGTGGGCCCGGGTGGACGGCGGACGCTTCCTCTCGATCAGTTCTTCACCGGCCCCGGCCACACGGCGCTGGCGCCGGGCGAGGTGCTGGCCGAAGTTCGGGTCCCCGCACCAGCGCCCGGCACCGGCAGCGCTTACCGCCGTCACACCCCGCGCAAGCAGATGGACATCGCCGTCGTCGGCGCCGGCGTTGTGCTGACGTTAGGCGCCGACAGCCGCATCGAGAAGGCGCGCATCGCCCTGGGCGCCGTGGCGCCGACGCCCATCCGAGCCCGGCAGGCGGAATCGCTGCTCGAAGGCCAGTCGCCATCAGCAGAGCTGTTCCAGCAGGCCGCCGAAGCGGCAGCGGCAGAGGCCAGCCCCATATCGGACGTACGCGGCTCCGCGGACTTCCGGCGGCACCTTGTGAAGGTGCTCACCGCGCGCATGCTCGGGCTGGCGGCGGAGAGGGCGAAGGGATAGGAGGCGCCTTGCCGAAGCAGATCATCAGCCTCAAGGTCAACGGGCGCCCCTACGAACTCGCCGTCGAGCCGTCATGGACGCTGCTGGAGACCGTGCGCGAGCAGGCCGGTCTGACCGGCAGCAAGGAAGGCTGCGGCACCGGCGACTGCGGCGCCTGCTCCATGATCCTTCGAGGGCCCCTCGATCCTTCCAGGGAAAGGACTCAGGAAGGGCCTAAGGATGAGCGGGGCCGCCTCGTCACCGCCTGCCTGATGCTGGCGGTCCAGGCCGATGGCGCCGATGTCCTGACCATCGAAGGGCTGGCCCGCGATGGCGAGTTGCACCCGCTGCAACGCGCCTTCATAGAGACGGGCGGCGTCCAGTGCGGCTTCTGCACACCCGGCATGATCATGGCCGCGAAGTCCCTCCTCGACCGCAACCCGCACCCGGCCATCGAGGAGATAAGGGAAGGTCTGGCCGGCAATCTCTGCCGCTGCACCGGCTACACCAAGATCTACGAGGCCGTGATGGCCGCCACACGGGCCGGTTAACTCCAGGAAAGGGGCACGAATGGCGCAGGAGACGAAGGTCCGGGAAGAAGCCAAAGCCGCAGAGTACCGCGCCGTCGGCAAGCCGGCCACGCGCATCGAAGGCGTCGGCAAGGTCACCGGCAAGACCGTCTTTGCCGACGACATGAAGCTCCCCGGCATGCTCCACGCCAAAGTCCTCGGCAGCCCCTACGCTCATGCCCGCATCAGGTCCATCGACACAGCGGCCGCCCGCAGTCACCCCGGCGTCGAGGCCGTCATCACGGCCGCCGGTCTCCCTCCCTACAAGATGAACGCGTCCAACCGCCGCGGCCTGATCTTCCCCATAGAAGAAGTGCTCTTCTTCGGCCAGCCGGTTGCTGCCGTCCTGGCTGCCGACCCGCACGTGGCGGAGGCGGCGCTGGGCCTGATCAAGGTGGAGTACGAGTCACTGCCGCCGGTCGTCGATCCTCTGGAGGCGATGAAGGACGGCTCGCCACTCGTGCGGTCTGCCATGCACGACGTCGACCGCTCGGAGGAGCGGGGCCACGTCACCGTCGACGTCGAGCAGAAGGAAGCCGCAGGCAAACCGAGCAACATCGCCTCCCAGCTGTCGTTCAAGCGCGGCGACGTCGAGGCCGGATTTGCCGAGGCGGACTGCGTTATCGAGCGCACGTGGCGCTCGGCCATCGTGCACCAGAGCTACATCGAACCCCACTCCACCATCGCCGACTACGACGCCTCCGGCGAGCTCTCCGTCTGGACCAGCACCCAGGCGCCCTTCTACATCCGCGACGAGCTATCGCAGACCCTTGGCATCCCGGAGAACAGGATCCGCGTCACGGCGACCGAGGTGGGCGGCGGCTTCGGAGGCAAGATCTACCTGACGGAGCTCCTCGTGGCGGCCCTGGCGATGACCGTGAAACGCCCGGTCAAGTACATCATGAGCCGCAAAGAAGACATGCTGGCCGCCACGCCGGCGCCGCAGGCCGTCGTCGAGCTGAAGACCGGCATGAAACGCGATGGCACGCTGACGGCCATCAAGGCCCGTCTGGTCTACGACTCGGGCGCCTTCCCCGGCGCACCCATGCTCCCCGGCTGCATCCTTATCGGGGGCTACTACAAGTGCCCGAACCTGGACATCCAGGGCTACGAAGTCCTGACCAACAAGGTGAGCGTCGGCGCGCTGCGGGCGCCCGGCGCGCACAACGCCACCTTCGCCATCGAAAGCCAGATGGACATGATGACGAAGGAGCTGGGCCTCGATCCCCTGGAGGTGCGGCTCAGGAACGCAGTGGAGACGGGCGACCCTCTGCCCAGCGGGCAGCCCTATCCCAGCATCGGCCTGAAGCAGTGCCTGGAAGCCATCGCCGGCAGCGCGGTGTGGAAGCGCCGCGCGGCGTCCCGGCGGCGCCCCAACCGCCGAAACGGGCGGGCGCCGGCCCGTGGCGTCGGCCTGGCGGTCGGCGGCTGGATGGGCGGTCTGCAGCCGGCCAGCGCCATCGTTTGCCTCAACAGCGACGGCACACTCAACGTCACCGTGGGCTCCGCCGACATCACCGGCACGAATACCAGCTTCCAGCAGATCACGGCCGAAGTGCTCAACGTGCCGCTCGCCATGGTTGCCGTCACCAGCGGCGATACCAAGACCGCGCCCTACGCCGGTATGTCTGCCGGCAGCAAGACCACATACACCGTGGGCCGCGCCGTCAAAGAGGCGGCGGAGGACGCGAAGCGCCAGATGCTGGAGATCGCCGCCCAGCGCCTGGAGGCCGCTCCGGAAGACCTGGAGATGGCTGCTGGTGAGATCCGCCTCAAGGGCGGCGTCCCCGACAAGTCGCTGACCTTCCGGCGTCTGGGCAGGTGGACCACCAACTTCGGTGCACCCTACCCGGTAATCGTCGGGCGAGGCGCGATCACCACAAGCAAGATGGCGCCCGGCTTCACCGCTCAGGCAGCGGAAGTGGAAGTGGACCCCGATACCGGCGAGATCACGCTGCTGGGCTTCGCCGTCGCCCAGGACGCCGGCTTCGCCATCAACCCGCTGTCGGTCGCCGGCCAGATGCAGGGGGGCGCCAGCCAGGGGCTCGGCATCGCCCTCTCTGAGGAGATGCTGTACGACAGCGACGGGCGGCTGCTGAACGGGAACCTGCTGGACTACCGGCTACCGACGTCGCGCGACCTGCCCCCGATTGAGGCCATCATTGTGGAAGTGCCGTCGGAAGAGGGGCCCTACGGCGCCCGCATCGTCGGTGAGCCTTCGATCGTCGGCGCGGCGGCCGCCGTAGCCAACGCCGTGGCCGCCGCCGTGGGCGCCCGTGTCACAGAGATACCCATGACGCCGGAGCGCGTGTTAAGAGCTCTAGGAAAGATCAACGCAGCCCAGGGAGGTGCAGAATGATGAAGCCCACCAAGGAACAGATCAAGCAGTACTACTCGCAGGCGCTACAGCGGTGCCTGGAGTCCTTCGCCAAGCTGGACGACAAGGAGTGGAACAAGAAGGTCAACGGCTGGACCGCCAAGGACCACCTGGGCCATCTCGCCGCCACCACGGAAGCAGAAACGATGGTCCTGACCAGGCAGGCGCTGGCCGGCGAGCCTGCCCGCATCGTCGGGTTCGAGAAGCGGGAGGACATCACACCGTTCCGGGAGAGATGCATGGAGAAGGCGCGTGATCTCCCGGCGGCGGAGCTGATGCAGCGCCTGCGGACGGTGTTCGAGGAACACCTGGGCATCCTCGACAGCCTCAGCGAGGCGGACTTGGACCGCCCGGCGATGAGCCCCGGCTGGGACCGCCCGGGCACGGTCCGGGACCTCTTCTTCGCCAGCTACCTCTTCCTCCCCGGCCAGTACCAGGAGATCCGAAAGGCAGCCAAGAAGAAGCTGCCGCACTGGATTGAGGCCAGCACACCAGAGCAGGTGAACTACCACATGGAGCGCGTCTTCCACTACATGCCGCTTATCTTCCGCAGCGAGAGGGGCGGCGATATGGACGTCAGCTACCAGTTCACGATGGAAGGCGAGGGCGGGGGCGTCTGGAACATCCGCATCGCCGAAGGCAAGGCGGAGGCCGGCACCGGCGCGGCTGACCCGTTCGACGCCGAGATCGCGACGAAGCCGCAGTTCTGGATCGACCTCGCTAACGGCGACCTCAACCCGGTGACAGCTGTCATGCCCGGGCCCCTGCGCAAAGTGAAGATCGCCGGCAACCTGGGCCTCGCCATGAAGCTGAACACGCTCTTCTCGGTCGCGGAGTAGAGGGCGCGCCGTCTGAGGACGCGGGTGCGGGCCAAGACATAGACAAATGAGCATCTACGCCATCTTGATGGCCGGCGGCGAGTCCACCCGCATGGGCGCGCCTAAACCGCTGCTGGAGTGGAGCGAGGCGGCCACGCCCGGCCGGACGCTGATCGAATATCAGCTGCAGCAGCTGCAACTGGCCGGCGTCGACCGCACCGTCGTCGTCCTCGGGCATCGCGCCGATGACGTGCGCCCCTTCGTCCGTCGCGCCGGCGCTCTCGCCGTCATCAACGAGCTGTACACGGAGGGCCGCGCCTCCTCCGTTCGCGTGGGCGCGGCGGCCCTCGGCGAAGACACCGAGGCCGTCCTCCTGCTCAACGTGGACCAGCCCCGGCCGCACACCGTCATAGCGCGCCTGCTGGAAGTGCATCGCCGGGACAAGAACCAGATCACCGTCCCCGTGTTTGAAGGGAAGCGCGGCCATCCCATCGTCGTCGCTGGGTCGCTGCTGCCGGAGCTGCGCCAGGTGCGGGAGGCCACCCAGGGGTTGCGGGCGGTCATCCAGCGGCATGAGAGCGAGGTGGTGGAGGTCAGCTTCGACACCTCGGTTGTCCTTCTGGATATCAACCTCCCCGAGGAGTACGCTCAGGCCAGGGCCCGATACTTCGAACAGGTGGCGATATGAAAGACGCAGGCGCCTACGAAATCCTCTCGCACGTCTCCATGCCGGAGTGCAGCATCCGCATCATCCGCATGCTGCAAACGGAACACGTCTCGCCCCACTACCACGAGAAGTGCGCGCAAATATACACCGTCCTCGAGCACCTCGTAGAGGCGACGGTCGGCGACCACACGATGCGCCTCCGGCCCTACGAGACGGTGCGCGTCGAGAAGGGTGTGGTGCACAGCGTCCGCGCCCTGGAGGGGGAGGCGCTGGTCATGAGTTTCTCCATCCCGCCCCTGGAGCGCGACGACCAGCACCCGGCCAAGTAGCCAACCCTCTTCTGTCACCCTGAGCCGCAGCGAAGGGTCTCGGCGGCCCCGCTCTCGCGCCACGCGCCCGCCCCGGCGGCCTGACCCACCGTCCCGTGGTCGCTCAGATTACTTCGCGCCGCTGTGATCGCCGTCACTTGACGCGCGCGCGAGGGTCATGATTACATACGAGACGCATCAAAGGAGGTCGCCCTTGGCACAAGAGACAGCCACTGAGAAGAAGGTCAACCCTATCCTCCCCTTCCTGCGCATCCCGGCGAAGTACCCCGACGAGCCCGCCTACCTCTGGGGCGTCCAGTGCAAGGGGTGCGGCGCCAAGTTCCTGGGCGAGCGCACGGCCTGCGGCAACTGCGGCGCCACCGGACCGTTCGAGGAGCAGAAGTACGGCCCGGACGGCGAGATCTACGTCTTCTCCGTCGTCCACCAGAGCGTCCCAGGCATCGAGGCCCCTTACGTGGCCGCCATCATCGACCTCGACGACGGCGTCGCGGTCCGCGCAAACGTGTACGGCCTGGACCCGCTGAAGCCCAGCACAGAGTGGTTCGGCAAGCGCGTGCAGATGTTCGCCGAAAAAGTGGCCACAGACCGCGAAGGAAATGACGTGGTGGCCGCCAAGTTCCGCGTAGTCAACGGCAGCTAGAG
>JBGQEU010000066.1:0-6888 GCA_041496525.1 Dehalococcoidia bacterium | reverse complement strand
TCTTCCTGGTAGACGTGGACGGCCACCGGACGGACCTGCCGCTGGCGGAAGCGCTACAGCGGATCGAGGCAGCCTGCTCCTTCTTCCGTGTGCTGGGCTCTTACCCCCGCTACCGGGAGACGGCAGCGTAGACCAGGGCGACCCGATGCGTAGCTGGGACCGCGCAACCGGACGGGTGGGAGTGGTGGTAGCGGGCTCTATCCACTGTTCTCTATCCACTGTCCACTAACTCGATGCCGGAAATACCCGACCTCGAAGGCTACTGCGCCTACTTCAATAAGCGCCTGCTCGGCCTGAGGGTGGAGAGCGCGGAGACGCCCATCGCCTGGATGGTGCGGGCCGGTCGCGAGGAGTTCCAGGAGCGGATGCAGGGTCAGGTGTTCCAGCCGGTGCGGCGGCACGCCAAGCTCCTGCTGTTCCCGTTCCAAAGCGGGGACTTCCTGGTCGTGCATGCCATGCTGGCCGGCCGCTACCAGTACGTCGAACCTAAACACAAGCGCCGCACGATGACGGCCTGGGCGCTCAGGCTGAGCAACGGCATGGAGCTGCGCTACTTTGACGAACGGCGCATGGGCCGGACCTACCTGGTGCGGGAGGACGAGTTCGCGGAGAAGGTGCCGCGCTGGACGGAGATGGGGCCGGACGTTATGAGCCCCGATCTGACGGAGGACGGGTTCCTGGAGCGGGTGCAGGGTTCGCGCTCCCAGATCAAGACTGTGATTACCACGGAGCGTATCGTGGCCGGCATCGGCAACGCTTACGGAGACGAGGTGCTGTGGGAGGCCCGCCTCAACCCGTTACGGAAACGGACGGACATATCGGACGAGGGGCTGCGGGAGCTCTTCCGGTCGATCCGGCGGGTGATGGATTGGGCGACGCCCATCGTGGCGCAGCAGATGGAGGAGAAGGGGCTGCCGGCCAAGATGTACCGCGACCACCTGCGCGTCCACGCCAAGAGCGATGCGGCCTGCCCGCGCGACGGCCACCGCATCTCAGCGATCACCTCCGGTAACCGCGAGACGAACTTCTGCCGGGAGTGCCAGGAATAGGCGATGACCAAGCTTCGCGTCGCGTTCATCGGCGCCGGCCGCATCGCGGACCTGCACGCGCTGGCGTACCGCGATAGCCCGGACGCCGAGCTGTACGCCGTCTGCGACACTGACCCGGAGCACGCCGCCCGGCGGGCCGCCGAGTGGGGCGCGGGCGTATCGCTGAAGGACTATCGGCATCTGCTGGCGGACCCACAGATCGACGCCGTCGAGCTGCTGACGCCGCACCACCTGCACGAGGAGATGGCCGTGGCGGCGCTGGCGGCGGGCAAGCACGTCTCGCTCCAGAAGCCTATGGCTCGCACGCTGGCGGAGGCGGACGCCATCGCGGGCGCGGCGGCGGCATCCGACCGCGTCTTCCGTGTGTTCGAGAACTACCGCTACTACCCGCCGTACGTGCGGGCGAAGGAGCTGCTGGACGCCGGCGAGATCGGCCGGCCGGTATCGATGCGGGTGAAGGTGATCGGCGGCCACCCCAAGTACGGCTGGCGGGTGCCCGTACAGAGCTGGGCCTGGCGCCTGGACGAATCGCTCAGCGGCGGCGGGCCCTCCATGTTCGACCACGGCTACCACATCTTCTCCATCGCCATGTGGCTGTTCGGCCCCGTCGAGGAGGTGTTCGCCTGGATCGAGCGGACCGAAATGGCGGCGGGCGTCTCCATCGACAGCCCGGCGCTGATCGCCTGGAAGCACCGCGAGCGGGGCCGCTTCGGCAGCTGGGAGACGGTGAACTCCGCCGAAATGATGGTGCGCTCCCGGTATTACTCGAACGACGAGTGGCTGGAGATTACCGGCAGCCGCGGCGTCATCTGGGTGACGCGCTGCACCGGGCAGATGCTGGAAGCGCCGCCGCTGGTCCTGTACCGGGACGGCGAGACGCGCGCCATCCACGACATTGACTCCGACTGGGCGTCGTCGTTCGTGGCCGGCACGCTGGCCTGGCTGCGGGCGATCCGCGAAGGCGGCGCGCCGGAGCTGACGGCAGAGGAGGGCCGCGAGGTGCTGCGCTTCTCCATGGCGGCCCATCGCTCGGCGGCGGAGGGCCGGCCGGTGCGTCTGGACGAGATGGGATAGAGGTTGGTCGTTGGGACGTCGCAGGAATGTAGGCGGGTAGCTTTAGCTGCCCGCAACGGCGTTCGCATATCGGCGATCACATCCGGCCGCCGCGAGACGAACTTCTGCAGCCAGCGCTAGCTAGCGCCGCAGTTCACGCCACAATGCGTGCGGTTCCAGCAACTCTTGTTCAAGGATTGTTCGGAAGCGTATCGCTTCCTCTTCTCGTCGGTAGTCGAACGCCTCGTACTTTAGGTCACTCTGATAACCCGCAATGAGGTTGGAGGCCTGCTCCGATTCCGAATTTCGACCATGAGTGTCGAAGAGTATTCGAATGGAAGAGTCTGGCAGCCGTTGGCGCACATCCATGGCCAGGGCTAACACGTGCTCGGCCTTGGGTACGGGGTCGGCCACGTCAAGATCAACTGTATTCACTATGACTACTCTCTGCCCAGGCCTATGGTCATCGACCGGCCTATAGTAGAAGTCGACCGTCCACGATTCAATCCGCTGCCCGGGCACTTCGTGCCGCTGCTCGACGAAATCCAACACCTGCAGGTCCACCATTTCCTTGCGTATTTTGCGCCTAAGTCGAGGCCCAAGGCTTGGACGCTGTCGCTGCGGTGTAGGTAAGAACGGGATAGTGGTTGCAAGCGCGGCGATCGTTTGTCCCATCAGCCAGATAGCTCTGCCTGTGTCACGCCCGGCCAGGTCACACTGAACCAAACCTTCGTCGAAATTGATGCTCAAGTCCTGAGCGTCGAGGAGCTGCTTCACCAGCCGGAATCCACTCGAAGATTCGGCGTCCTGATCGAATTCGAAAAGTATGGCTGCTATCTTGCCGCCGTCGTCCACACTGCCCTCCTCGGAGGGTGTAATTCCAACCTCGATCGACTCCCCATCCAAATCCAGGAAGGGAGTCCTCAAGTAGCGCTTACCCGCGCGCTCCTCCAATTGAAAGCCTTGCGAGACCCACCGAAAAACTGCGGACAGTTGATTCTCAGTACTCATGATTCAACGGGTACGCATGATATCCATCGGCAATTGCCAATCGGCGTTTTCGGCATTGATCTCTTCAAAGAACAACGCTGCTAAGTCATGCAGGTTAAGTTCACCGCAGTCTATGGGATACGCATAACTGCTAGTGTGACGTGTGAGTGGACACGTGCGCGTCGGAAAGTGCTTGTGGCACCCCTCCACACGCGCGCCGCCGGGGTTGTAGTGATTGTCGTGCGTATGCAGCTTCCTCAAAATATCTTGCCCAGCTAGTAACTCCAAGATATATTCGCCCCTCTCACGATACACCTTCAAGCGAAGCTCACGTCCAGTCTCGGTCACGAGTACCAGCTCGTATGCGCTCTCCGGTCGGAACCGTTTCTCCCGGCGCCTCGTGCGTGGCGGTCCCAAGATTCGCTTTCGAACGTGCACAATCTCTTCCACGTTGCGCCTAGTGGAATCGTTTGGCCGGAGAACTGCCGCAATCGGCTGCTCGCATGACATCTGCTCTGACTTGTACCACTTCGGCATGGGCGTGTAAAACGAGACTTAATGAACGACGCTAGGGCAAAGGCCCTCCTCTGGGACCTCGACGGCGTCATCGTGGACAGCGGCGAGTACCACTACGAGGCCTACCGCGAACTGCTGTCCGGGATGGGGTTCGAGCTGTCGCGGGAAGACTACTTCCTGCGCCTGTTCGGCCGCCGCAACTTCGATATCCTGAGAGACATCCTGGGCGACCGCCCCCAGGATGAGATCGAACGGCTGGCGATGCGCAAGGAGGAAATCTTCCGGCGGCGGGCGGCGGGTCACGTGCGGGCGCTGCCGGGCGCGGCGGACCTGCTGAGAGACGCCCGCAGCGCCGGCCTGCGTCAGGCCATCGTCTCCTCCACACCGCGGCAGAACATCGCCTTCGTGCTGGGCGCGCTGGGGCTGGCGGAAGCGTTCGAAGTCATCGTCGGCGAGGAGGACGTCAGCCGCGGCAAGCCGGACCCGGAGGGGTTCGTCGCCGCCGCCGCGCGCCTGGGCATCGGACCAGACGGCTGCGTCGTGCTGGAGGACGCGCCGGAGGGCATCGCCGCCGGCAAGGCCGCGGGCATGCGCTGCATAGGAGTGGCGACTACGCGGCCCCCGGAGCGGCTGACGCAGGCGGACCTTGTCGTCGATAGTTTGGAGGATGCGCGGGTGCGGGGTTTCCTGTTCGGCGGCCGTTAGGGGCCCACGGGCCGGTCAGCGCAGCTCCACCGTTCGGGCCCAGCCCCGCAGCGCCCGCTCGGCGGTTAGCGCCAGCAGTTCGGCCGGCCGCGCCAGAGAGTCCTCTACGGTGGCGGCGGCGCCCACGACCGGCTCCACGCCCTCGACCAGGGGCAGGATCGTCTCCCAGCCCGGCCCCAGCGCGCCCGGGACGACGAGGACGGGCACGCCCATCTCTGCGGCGATGCGGGCCACTCCGGCCACCGTCTTGCCCCAGCCCGTCTGGCCGTCCAGACGGCCTTCGCCCGTGACCAGGAGCTGCGCTCCACGCAGGCGTTCGCGCAGGCGCACGATCTCCGTCACTACCTCGATGCCCGGCCGCACCTCGGCGCCCAGGAAGGCGATGAGGCCCGCGCCCAGGCCGCCGGCCGCGCCGGCGCCCGCCGCCGCCAGGACGGGGACACCGAGGTCCCTCTCGATGACCGCGGCGTAGTGCCTCAAGGCAGCGTCCAGTTGCGTGGCCGCCTCTGGTGATGCCCCCTTCTGCGGCCCGTAGACCAGCGATGCGCCGTCCGGCCCGCACAAGGGGTTGGTCACGTCTGTGGCGGCGGTGAACCGGCAGGAGCGCACACCGGCGTGCAGACCGGAGACGTCGATGCGGGCCAGGCTGCCGAGGGCCGCCCCGCCGGGGCGCAGCTCGTGGCCTTCGCTATCCAGGAAACGGACGCCCAGGGCAGCGGCCATTCCCGCGCCGCCGTCGTTCGTGGCGCTGCCGCCCAGCCCGATGACGACCCGTTGACAGCCGCTCGCCAGCGCCGCGGCGATGAGCTGGCCGACGCCGTAGGTGCTCGCCGCGAGGGGGTCGCGCTCCTCCGGCTTCAGCCGCCAGAGCCCGGCGGCGGCCGCCATCTCCAGGATCCCGACCCTACCCTTCAGCAGCGCCCATTCCGCTTCCACGATGCGTCCGAGCGGGTCCTGAACGGAGGCGTGCCGGATATGGCCGCCCTCCCCGGCGACTATCGCCGATACGGTGCCGGGGCCGCCGTCCGCCAGGGGTATCGTCTCCACCTCAGCGTCGGGCAAGGCGCGGCGGGCGCCTGCCGCCATCGCCCGGGCCGCCTGCCCGGCTGTCAGCGTGCCCTTGAACTCCTGCGGTGCGACGATTATGCGCAAACGAATTTCCTCTGCGTGGTGGTGTCAGCGCTTTGTTCTATTGTTCCACTGTTCTATTGTTCTCTGCAGCATGCAATACCGGCGTCTGGGCCGCACTGGGATGATGGTGTCGGAGATCGGCTTCGGCGGCTTGCCCATCGGCGGGCGATGGGGCGGCGTCGAGGACGAGCAGTCGTTGGGCGCCCTGCAGAGGGCGTTCGACCGGGGCGTCAACTTCTTCGATACGGCCGATGTCTACGGCCACGGCCACAGCGAGGAGTTGATCGGGCAGGCGCTGGCGGCCGTGCGCCCGCAAGTGGTGATCGCCACGAAGGCCGGGATGGACTTCTACCGTGGCGAGCCCGTGCACTCCAACTTCGACCCTGCCTACATCCGTTCGGCCGTCGAGAAGAGCCTGTCGCGGCTGCGAACGGACTACATCGACGTCTACCAGTTGCACAACCCGCCCCAGAAGCTGGCCCGGGAGGAGGCCGTGTGGGACACTCTGGTCGGCCTGAAGCGGGATGGGAAGATCCGCTTCTACGGGATATCGGCCCGCACGGCCAACGACGCGCTGGCTTACCTGAGGACTGCGGCGGCCGGGGAAGCTCCGCCGCGGCTGGGCGACACGCTTCAGGTGGCGTACAACCTGCTGGACCAGGAGGCGGCGGCGAAAGGCGTGTTCGTGGAGGCGTTCCGGCAGGACTGGGGCGTCATCGCCCGCGTGCCACTGGCCTCCGGCCTCCTCAGCGGCAGGTACGCGGCGGACCATTACTTCCCGCCGCCGGACTTCCGCGCTGCCATATCGCGCCAGCGGCTGGCGGAGACGGTCCGCAGGGTGGAAGCGCTGCGGTTCCTGTCGCGCCCCGGCCGCAGCACGGTGCAGACAGCGCTGGCGTTTGTCCTCTCCCAGGAAGCCGTAGCGACCGTGATCGCGGGGGCCAGGACGGCGGAGCAGGTCGAGGAGAATGCCGCCGCCTCAGACGCGCCGCCCTTGTCCGACGGAGAGCTGAGGCGGGCGCAGGCGCTATACGAGAACGAATTCCGGGAGTAAAGCTGCTGTTCGGCGCTTGACAACAGAACGGATGTACTATTATGATTAGCACGACCGTTCTGATATCCGACCTGGAGGAGGCCGAAATGGCAGCAAAAAGCATGACAGCAAGCGTCCCGGCGACTCAGCTACGGCTAAACCTGTTCCGCCACGCCCGCTGCCCGGACTGCGGCGGCCCGCTCGTTCACGGCGAGGGCTGCGCCACCTGCCCGGTCTGCGGCTACTCGCGCTGCGGCTAAGCCCGTCGCACCGCTGCTGTACGGCGCTCCGTCGCGGGGCTATGATGGCCGCATATGGCAGAAGAGCGCCCCACGGTCGCCGTCCTCACCCTCGGCTGCAAGCTGAACCAGGCCGATTCCGAGGCGATTGCGCGTAGCCTCGGCCGGAACG